>CAJKNS010000066.1 GCA_905201305.1 uncultured Eubacteriales bacterium | reverse complement strand
CCTTTCTCCTCTATCTTTCGTCGTGCAACGAAAGATGGAGCCCCCGGAGGGCGTAAATTGAGTAGAGCGGCTGGTAACCACGTAAAACAGACAGCATGGTGCCACCGGAGGTCGTAGGTTGAGCAGAGCGCTTGGTAAACATGTACAACAAAAAACCATGCAGTTTGTAATATCTGCCGATACAATTTCCATTCAAACTATCATCTTTATTCATTTTCTTCCTTCTCTTAATTGCATTTCTGTGTTATACTAAACACATAAAAATCATGTCAATACCAACATGTGCGTGGTGTTGACATAAAAGAAGAAAAGAGATGACCACCGATGGCTGACTACGACAGCAGTTCCAACTACAAACAAGCCCGAGCCATGGGCAGGCACTACCTGTCTGAGCACAGCGATTCCGCCACCAAGGGCTACCTATATATCCTCGACGACCTGCTGGACAACGTTGAAATCTGCGGTGAAATCAACCTGGGCACAACCGAGATTCCCATCAATAAGATTCTCGGCACCCGGACCTCCGCCCGCAGCAACGCCTTTGCAGGGAATTTCATGCCCCTTTTGCCCGAGAACACGGAGTTTGGCGCAAAGTGGTGCAAGCTCTATGAATCCCACATCCGCGAGGGCATCCGGGAGCCCATCAAGGTCTATGAATATCTCAATCGCTACTTTGTTCAGGAGGGCAACAAGCGGGTCAGCGTTCTCAAATACCTGGGAGCCGTTGCCATCGAAGCCCGGGTCACCCGGCTGATTCCCAAGCGGGACGAGAGCAACAAGCAGATTTCCATTTATTATGAATTTCTCGACTTTGACCGCCGCGCCACCTTTGACAACCTGTGGTTCTCCCATCGCGGGGGCTTCACGGGGCTGGTCAATCTGGTGGAAACCTGGCAGCACGACCACCCGGACTGCGACATTCCCACCGCCGACCTCATCAACGCCGCGTTCAAATCCTTCCGGCTATGCTATCGGGAGGCGGGGTTTGCCAGCATTCCCATCACCTCCGGCGATGCTTTTCTGGAGTATTTAAAGGTATACGGCTTCAAGCCGGACCGACCTCTCGACACCATTCGCGAGCAGGTAAAGAGCTGCGAGGCGCAGTTCAAGCTGGTTTCCGTGAAGAATCCGGACACCGTGAACACTGTGGAGCAGAAATTCCCGTCCGAAAAGGCGTCGCTGTCCTTCTTCTCTCGGAAGCCGCGAAAGCTCAAGGTGGCGTTCGCGTTCGAATCCACACCGGAAAAGTGCCTGTGGACCTATGACCACGACGTGGCGCGGAAGCGGCTGGAGCGCACCATGGGGGACAAAATCTCCGTTATCACAAAATATCAGGTGCCCAACGGCGAAAATTCCTACGGCGCACTGAAGGAGCTTATGGATCAGGAGCCGGACATTCTCTTTGCCACCAGCCCCAACATGTCCGCGGGAGCCCTGCGGCTGTCCATCGAGAATCCGGACAAGACCATTCTGAACTGCGATTTTGCCCAGCCCAAGAAGAATATCATGACCTATTACGCCAAATTTTACGAGGCGGCGTTCCTCTGCGGCGTGATGGCTGGCTCCATGACCCGAACGGGGCTGCTGGGCTACACCACCACCATGGCGACCCATCCCGGCTCCACCTTTAATCTCAATGCGTTCTGCCTGGGGGCACAGCTGGTAAATCCTACGGCACATGTGGTGAATTTAAATCTCTACCGTGTGGATATGTCGGACCCCTATCACATGGAAGCTCGGAAAGAGCTGGCACGGCACGGGGTGGATATCGCCATGTGCATCCATCAGCCCCAAACGCCGCTGGTGCGCAAAGGCTTCCCGGGGGTCTATGCGCAGTTGTATTTATTACAAAGCAATACCGGGCACCCCACCGAGTGCATCGGCGCAGCTGCGGTGGACTGGTCCGTGTTCTACAACGACATGGTGGGCGACAGCTTTACCACCAAGAATTCCATTCTGGACATCACCCGCAGCGGCAACGACAGCTCCGTCCACTTTGGCTGGGGACTGAACACCGGCATTCTGGACGTGCTGGGGGTGGACTCCTTCATGGGGCACAACGCCATTCGCCTGCTGAATATCTTCAAGGACCTGATTTCCTCCGGCAAAATCCATCCCTTCGAGGGTCCGCTGTACGACAGGGACCACAACATGATCCTGGAAAAGTACGGAACCCTGAACCTGTTGGAAATCCAGAGCATGAAGTGGCTGCATGAAGCTGTTATTGATAGTATAGACTTGACCTGAACAGGAGGAAAACAACATAAAATGGAAAATTTCCTGTTCAGTTTGAACGTTACCTTGCCGATTTTTATCATCATTCTGGTGGGCGGATTTTTGAAGCGAATCGGGCTGCTGAACGAGGGCTTCACCTCCGTGGCAGACAAATTCGTGTTCAAGGTTGCGCTGCCGGTGCAGCTGTTCCGGGACATCGCCGCCATGGATATCCGCGCGGATTTTTCGGGAAAATTTGTGCTCTTCTGCATGATCGCCACCACCTGCATGTTCGCTGCAACCTGGATCCTCGGCGGAGTGTTTTTGAAGGACAAAAGCATGGTGGGCGCGTTCGCCCAGGCGGCAGCAAGAGGTTCCGCAGCGATTTTGGGCATTGCGTTTGTAGAAAATATATATGGCTCCTCGGGCATGACGCCCATGATGATCGTGGCTGCGGTACCTCTGTTTAACATCTACTCCGTGATTATATTAACTGTCACTTCCACAGAGGGGAAGTTCAATGGCGCACTGGTGAAAAAGCTGGTGGTAGGCGTGGTGACGAATCCCATTATTCTGGGCATTGCGGCGGGGATGATCTGGAGCCTGCTTCGGCTGCCAATGCCGGTGATTCTCTCGAAATCCGTGAACTACATCGCCACTACAGCAACCCCATTGGCGCTGCTGGTGCTGGGCGCTACGTTTAAGGGCAGGGAAGCGCTGAACAAAATCGGTCCCACCATCGCTGCGGCGTTTTTGAAGCTGGTGGCGATTCCGGCGGCGATTTTCCCGTTCGCCATCCATATGGGCTTTCGGGGCAGCGAGCTTGTGGCGATTATGATTATGCTGGCATCGCCCACCACGGTGACCTGCTATATTATGGCAAAGAACATGGGCGGGGACGATACGCTGTCTGCCAGCGTGGTGATGGTTGCGACGCTGCTGTCCAGCGTCACGCTGACGCTGTGGGTGTTTGTGATGAAGAGCTTTGGGCTGATTTGAGATGGATGATAAGAAAACGGACGTACTTGGTACGTCCGTTTTTTGTACGATGGATTAAGAAAAACGCCCGCACCACGAATTGTGATGCGGGCTTCTCTCATTTGAACATTTCTCTCAGCGTTCTCCACCCCAGCACCGCGCATTTTGTTCGCGCAGGCATATGGGCGATGTCCTGAAGCGCCGAGGCTTCCTCCAGCTCGTCGATTTCGTCTTCGCTGGCTTCGCCGCGAATCATCTTGAAGAACAGCTCCCCAAGATGCAAGGCTTCCTCCTTTTTCTTGCCGATGACCATGCCCAGCATGATATCCGCAGACGCCTGAGAGATGGCGCAGCCGTTGCCTACGAACGCGCCGTCCACAATGGTGTCGCCCTCCACCTTGAGCTTTAGGGTGATTTCATCTCCACAGCTGGGGTTTACGCCGTCCAGCTTCAAGTCCGCGTCGGGTAACTCATGCTTATGCTCCGGGCGCAGGTTGTGCTCCGTTAAGATCTCGTTATAAAAGCTCCGATTGTTCACAGTCCCATCCTCCCTCTCACGGCTTTCAGGCTTTCCACCAGCCGGTCTGCCTCGTCCACGGTGTTATAGAACATGAAGCTGGCGCGAGTGGAGGCGCGGCAGCCCAGGTGCTGAAGCAGCGGCTGGGCGCAATGGTGCCCGGAACGGACGTTGATCCCATCGGCTTCCAGGATTTCCGCCACATCGTGGGGATGCACATCGTCCACCAGGAAGTTAACAATGCCCGTATGGTTCCCTGGAGCTTTGGAGCCCAGCACGTGCACATGGGGGATTTTTGCGATGCCCTCCATGGTGCGGGTTACCAGAAGTTCCTCCTGCGCCATCATGTCAGTAAATCCAATTTTCTCAATGTAATCCATGGCGGCTGCCAGACCCACGGTGCCTTCGGCGTTGACGGTGCCCGCTTCGAACTTATGGGGCACCTCCGCCCAGGTGGCGCCGGTACGGCTAACGGATTCTATCATCTCGCCGCCGGTGAGGAACGGGGGCATGTCCTCCAGCAGCTCGGATCTTCCCCAGAGCACGCCGATGCCCATGGGTCCCATGAGCTTGTGACCGGAAAATGCCAGGAAATCCACGCCCAGTTTTGTAACATTTACAGGCATATGGGGCACCGACTGGGCGCCGTCCAGCACCACAACGGCGCCTGCCTGATGCGCCCGTTCCACGATTTCCTCCACGGGACTGACGCAGCCCAGAACGTTGGAAACATGGGTCACCGCAACGATTTTCGTATTGGGGGTAATGGCGCCATCCAGGGCTTCCTCCGTGAAGCTGCCGTCCATCTGACATTCCAGATAATGCAGCTCCGCGCCGGATTTCTTGCAAACCATCTGCCAGGGGAGCATATTGCTGTGGTGCTCCAGAATGCTCACCACCACCCGGTCGCCGGGCTTCAGCTTCGCCAATCCATAGGTGTATGCCACCAGGTTCAGGCTCTCGCTGGCGTTCCGGGTGAACACCACCTCGCTGGCGCTTTTTGCGCCGATGAACTGCGCCACCCGCGCCCGGGCGCTTTCGTAGGCATCGGTGGCAGCAAGGCTCAGAGGATAGAACCCACGCAGGGGATTTGCGTTGGAATTGCTATAAAAATTACAGATGGCGTCCAGCACGCACTGGGGGCGCTGGGCGGTTGCTGCATTGTCAAGGTACGCTTCGTTGTAGGTCCGAAACAGGGGGAAATCCTGCCGGATTTTGTTCACATTCAGCATGGTTACAGCACCTCCTCAATGGCGTTCTGCGCCAGAAGCTTCATGTCCTCGCGTCCCACGGATTCCGCAAGACGGAAGAGCTTTTCCCGTGTCAGAATGTTCTCCGCGGTGACGGCGTCAATGCCACGGGCTGCAAAATAGAACAGGGTATCCTCGTCCAGCTCGCCGATGGTGGCGCCATGGTCGCCCTGCACATCCTCCTCAGCGCAGAGGATCAGGGGAATGGTCTTGTTCACAATCTCCTCGCCCAGCAGCAGCACATTCTCCTGCTCTGCACCCACAGAGCCCTTGCAGCCCTTCTTGAAATCAATGGTGCCGCGGAAGGTTTTCTGCGCCTGATCCTTCAGGGTGCCGTCTGCCCGGATATTGCAGGTTGTATTTTTTCCAATGTGGTTGGAGATCAGATTGACATCCAGCAGCTGATTTTTTCTGCCCAGGTAGCCTGCCTGATAGGTGAATTTCGCTTCCTCACCAATCAGGTCCATCCGGCAGCCGGAATACAGGTCGCCGCTGCCCAAATACAGGTGCAGCACCTCGACCTGGGCGCCGTCTCCCAGCTTGCCGCCCAGATCGTGGAGCATGGCGCCGTTCTTCGCCGGTTCCAGCAGCTCCACCAGTCGGAGCTTTGCGTTTTTGCCCAGCTTCAGCAGGATGCGCAGGGCTGCGCTTCTATTTTCTGCGGGCTTTGCGTGGGTGTAAAGGGTGACCTGACTGTCCTCCTGGGCGGTGACCTGAAGCACCGCGCCCTGATTGCCAGACCCCAGATATTCCGCCTTGGTTTCCAGAATTTCGCCCTTGTTTACGGTCAAAGCATACACCGGCAGACCTTCAAATACCCCGTCCGCTGCGGCTCCTGCGCCGGTGGAAACGGGCAGGGGAGTGGTGTCATGTATCGCCCATTTCGAATTCGAAACGGTAGCATGGGTAGCCTGCTCTGCATCCGAAGTAGTAGCATGGATCGCCTGTTTTGCGTCCAATTTTGTATCAAATGCCAATTCTGCACCGGTGAATTCAGGCAGATTGACCGAAATATCGTTGATATCCATCCGGTTCCAGGTGATGGCAGGAAGCCGGTTGATGCGCATTTCCATAATGTTCTCTCCTTCCATCAGCCGATGCTGCCCTTCATTTCCAGCCGAATGAGGTTGTTCATCTCAATGGCGTACTCCAGCGGCAGCTCCTTGGACACGTTATCCGCAAAGCCGCTGACGATCAGCGCCTTTGCCTCCTCCTCGCTGAGCCCGCGGCTCATGAGATAGAAAATCGCCTCGTCGGAGATCTTTCCGATCCGGGCTTCATGTCCCACATTGGCGTCCCGGGTGCGGATGTCCATGGCGGGAATGGTGTCGCTGCGGCTCTCATCGTCCACCATCAGGCTCTGGCAGGAAACCGCCGATTTGCTGCCCTTTGCGGTGGGAAGAATGGTCACGGAGCTCCGGAACGTGCTGATTCCGCCGGATTTGGAGATGGAACGGGCGTTCATATAGGAGCTGGTGTTAGGTGCTTTGTGAACCACCCGGGCGCCGGTATCGAGATTCTGCGTGGCGCCTGCGAAGGTAATGCCCGTATATTCCATCCGTGCACCCTCGCCATTTAGAATGCTGGTGGGGTAAAGATAGCTTACGTGGGAGCCAAAGGAGCCGGACACCCATTCAATCCGTCCGCCCTCCTCCACGAGCGCACGCTTGGTGTTCAGATTGTACATGTTCTTGGACCAGTTTTCGATGGTGGAGTAGCGAAGTCTTGCATTTTTGCCCACATACAGCTCCACGCAGCCTGCGTGCAAATTCGCCACATTATACTTGGGGGCAGAGCAGCCCTCGATAAAATGGAGGTCCGCGCCCTCGTCCACAATAATCAGCGTATGCTCAAACTGACCTGCGCCGGGCGCATTGAGCCGGAAATAGGACTGGAGGGGAATCTCCACCTTCACGCCCTTGGGCACATAGACGAAAGAGCCGCCGGACCAGACCGCGCCATGGAGCGCCGCGAACTTGTGGTCCGTGGGCTTCACCAGCTTCATGAAGTGCTTCCGGACCATCTCCGCATAGGGACCGGTCAGGGCGCTTTCCATGTCCGTGTACACAACGCCCTGTGCCGCCACCTCTGCCCTGACGTTATGGTAAACCAGTTCGGAATCGTACTGCGCGCCCACGCCAGCCAGAGATTTCTGCTCCGCCTGAGGGATGCCCAGCCGCTCAAAGGTGTCCTTGATGTCCTGGGGCACGTCGGACCACTTTGCCTTCATGTCCGTGTTGGGGCGCACATAGGTGACGATGTGGTCCATGTCAAGCCCCTCGATGCTGGGACCCCAATTTGGTATTTTCGTCTCATTATAAATTTGCAGGGACTCCAGCCGGAACTGCTCCATCCACGCGGGGTCGTGCTTTTCATGGGAAAGCTGCTCCACGATTTGGGGGGTCAGTCCCGCGTCCAGACGGTAGGCGCCCTGTTCGTCGTCCTTAATGTCGTAAACGCTGCGGTCGATATCATCCACATAGGTTTTCTCTTCCATGGGGCTTATCCCTCCTGATTTTCATAGGCAGAGAAGCCCTCTGCGTTGATTTTGTCCACAAGGCTGCTGTCGCCATGGTCCACCAGCGTGCCGCCTACCATGACATGGGTCTTGTCCACATGGATGCGCTCCAGAAGGCGGGTGGAATGGGTGATGATGAGCAGGCTGCCGCCGTGCTGCTTCTGGTACTGAGAAATGCCGTCCGAAACGATGCGCACCGCGTCCACGTCCAGACCGGAATCGGTTTCATCGAGAATGGCAAGGTCGGGCTTTAGCATAATCAGCTGGAGCATCTCCGCCTTCTTCTTCTCGCCGCCGGAAAAGCCCACGTTCAGGTCCCGCTCGGCGTAGCTGTCGTCCATCTGGAGCACCTCCATGGCTTTTTTCAGCTCCTTTTTGAAGTTCCAGAGGGAGACGCGCTTGCCGGTTTTCTGCTCCAGCGCCGAACGGATGAAGGCGCTGACGGTGATGCCCGGAATCTCAATGGGGCTCTGGAAGGACAAAAACAGCCCGTCTTTTGCCCGAACGTCCGGTGCCGCGGCGGTGATATCCTCGCCGTGGAACAGAATTTTGCCCTCCGTCACCTGATATTTGGGGTTGCCAGCCAGGGTATAGCCCAGAGTGGACTTGCCGGTGCCGTTGGGTCCCATCAAAACGTGGGTTTCGCCCTTGCCGATTTCAAGATTTACGTTGTGGAGAATCTCCTTGTCCTCCACGCGGACGGAGATGTTTTGCACTTCAAGTAATTTGTGATCCATGTTGAACCGATTCCTTTCTATGGGCATTGGTGGTATTTAATAATTCTGTTAATGTGATACTGTCGAGATACCCGTCGATGGCGTTTTGCAGCCCCTCCCAAAGGGAGCACGCCATGCAGGGACCCCGACGGGCGCAGGCGTTATCCTCCACGCAGGCAACGGGAGCCAGCGACCCCTCGGTGCACCGGAGAATTTCCCCCACGGTGTAGTCATCGCCGCTGCGCAGCAGCCGATAGCCGCCGCCTCTGCCGCTGGAGGCTTCCACCAGCCCCCCGCGCACCAGGGTTTTGGTGATGCTTTCGAGATATTTTTGGGAAATGCTCTGCCGGGCGGCAATCTCCTTCAGCGGCACATAGTCGCCGGAATCATGCGCCAGCAGGTCGCACATCACCTGGAGCGCGTATCGTCCTTTGGTGGATATGAGCATAGAATTCCCTCCCTGGGGGGTATGATAACACCTACCAACCTAGTATGTCAATAGGATAAATATTTTTTTAGAAAATTCATGAAGTTTTAAGAAAATTCGATGGGAAATATGGTAGAATAGGAGGGAAAAAGATAATAGATAATATGGAATAGAGAAGAGATAAGAGATACTGGAGTTTAGGTTTTACGATTTTACCAACTGCTCTGCTTTTCTAACACCCTTCGGGGACCATATCTTTTTGTTTTACGTTTTTACGAACCTCTCTGCTTATCTTACGACCTCCGGTGGGGAAGATTTTGAGTTTTACGAGTTTACCGGGCTCTCTGCTAATCTTACACCCTTCGGGGACCCCCTTTCTGTGTTGACAGAAAGAGGGGAAAGAGCAACCAAAGGGCTCCGAAGCCGCCCTTTGGAAACCGCTTTTTAATGCAGGACAGTATTCTGACGTGCTTTGTGCGTACCGTCTCGCAACGGTGCAATTGACGCGATTAAGTCGGCGGCGGCGCTCCGCTTATTCCCTTGCCTCTGCGTGCTGCGCCCTGACGGTGGTGCGTCAGCATCGCCGGAAGAAGTACCCTTGGGGTGCGCTGCCCAGAAAGAATGAGAGACTAACGCAACCACCCGACTTTCAGATTCGCAAAACGCCGGTTATTCTTTGCGTGCCAACAATTTCACCGTACTTGGTGCAGTACGCAAGAGTCCGGCGGAAGCAGTGCTTGCAACCGCAAAGCGTGTTGCATGAAGGAAGCGTTTGCTTTTGGCGTAGCCTTAAAAAGCTAAAGCTGACGGCACGCCGTCGGACGAGCCTAAATCGCGTAAATTGCACTTGGGCGAACTCGTAGGGAGTACGCACGTCTCCCCTCCCTTCCCCGTATTAAAGCCAGTTTCCAAAGGGCGGCTTTGGAGCCCTTTGGCGTGTCTTTCTCCTCTATCTTTCTTCACGAGAAGAAAGATGGAGCCCCCGGAGGGCGTAGGACTAGTAGAGCGGCTGGTAAAAACGTAAAATCCAAAATCAGGTAAACAAAAGACCCGTGCGGCTTACACCTGCACAGGTCCTTTTTCATGCTCCTATGATACCACGTCTTTCTTCCAATGTCTTCCATTATTTTTCCATTTTGAAGATTTTTTCAAAAAACTTTTTGTAAAATAGGCTATGCATAGCCTATTTAGAATTCTATGCATCAAAAGTAGTAGCACACGTAGCCTATTGCGCATTCTAATCGTCTCAAAACGGTATCATACATCGCCTATTTAGAATCCGAATAGTAGCATGCGTAGCCTATTCGGCATCCTAAGTATTCAAAAATGGTAGCATGCATAGCCTATTCCTGTTTACAATGAAACCGCAAATCATCCATTCCGAAGGCAATACCGCACAAATCGCCAAGAGGATTCAGCCGAAGATTTTGCGTCGGAAAAAGCCAATTTTCCGCAGGAATACTTTGTGTATTTCAAGGGAAAATGGCGCAGCACAGCGCGAAAAGACCCGCTGTCCGGGTGCATTGACGGGTTTCGGATTCACTCAAAAGGAGGAGTTATGAAAAAGCTTTCTATCGTGCTGGCCGCGATGCTGGTGCTTGCGCTGCTGTGCAGCTGCGCAAAGCCCGCCCCGGAGGCGCCTGCACAGGCAGACCCGGAACCGGAGGCGCCCGCCGCCGTGCACGTCACGACCTTTCCCGCAGAGATCCTTTCCGCTGCCGACGATCATGGGGCTATCTTGACGAATCCCAATAAGCTTATCAGGATCATCCTGACTCATGCACCCCGCGGCATAGGATCCCCTAAGCCGCGCTCTGGCTTTCCATACCGCTTGGAGAAGATCCCCTTCAAAGCAATCGGCAATGAGGTTAGGGATCACCTCGGTA
>CAJKNS010000065.1 GCA_905201305.1 uncultured Eubacteriales bacterium | reverse complement strand
CTGGAGCCGCTGGAGCACCGAGCCGATTTCCGCCATGGGAATGACTACGGAGATTTTGTCTCCTGCCTTCAAATCGGTGTTGCCGCTGGGAATCATAACCTCACCGGCGCGTTCCCGAATGCATACCAGCATTTTGCCCCCCAGCATATTGTTGATTGCCATCATGTTCTTGCCGTCCAGGGGACTGCCGGAAGCAATCTGGAAGCGAATCATATTGACCTTGCCCTTATCGAAGGTGTCCACATCCAGCGCGGAGGGGATTTGCAGCAGCCGGAAAATATCCTGTGCCGCCGCCCATTCGGGATTGATAACCATGGCAAGTCCCAGATCGTCCTTGATGTAGTGGATATCCTCATAATAGCTGGGATTCCGTACCCGGGCGATGGTCTGGCAGTTGCCTGCCTTGCGGGCAATCAGACAGGTAAGCATATTCAGCTCGTCCTGATCCGTTACGGCAATGAGCAAATCGGCATCCGTTACCCCCGCCTCCACCTGGGTCTGATAGCTGGTTCCGTTGCCCAGCACAGCCTGAACGTCCATGGAGTTGACGGCGTCGTCCAGCCGCTCCTGGTCGGTGTCAATGAGCGTAATGGCATGATTCTCCTGACAAAGCTGCTCTGCCAGGGTTAAGCCGACCTTTCCGCATCCAACAATGATGATATTCATATGTTCCCTCTTTTTTCATCCCGCCCACAGAGGGCGAGGCAATATTACGCGCGACGAATCCGGCGGCGAATTGTCTGAAGCTCCTCCAGCCCAAGCACCAGCGCCAGCAGAAAGTAGACCAAAATACCAACCAGGGTGGGAATGCCCACCTGCAGGAGCCGAGCCGGCAGTCCATCCCCCAATACAAGAGACAGACCATGACCGGCAAACCATACGGCTGCTGCCATGCCGGCGGTGCAGACGATCATTTTTAGAATGCTGCCCCAGAACTGCCGGTCCAGCATGTTGGGATACCGGCGGATGGTGGGGATCAGCAGCAGGACAGCGCTGACGGTGGAGCTGGCAGCGGTGGCAATGGACAGCCCTGCCACGTCCAGCCGATCCGACAGCAAAAGGCAGAGGATCAGATTGACCACAATGGAAACGGCACCGGAAATCATCGGTGCTTTTCCGTCCTGCTGGGCATAAAATGCCCGGGAGAGTACGTTTTGAATGCCATATCCCACCATGCCGAGGCTCATGAAGCACAGGGCGCGGGCGGTAATCTGGGTGGAAAATGCATCCCAGGTTTTATATTGATACAAAAGCCGAATCACCGGCTGGGACAGCAGCATCAGTCCGGCGGTCATGGGCAGCAGCAAAAACAGCATCCCCCGAAGGGTGCCGCCAATCAGCTGCCCCAATTTCTCCTCCTGCCCCACAGAGGAAAGCCGGCTCATTTCCGGAAACATGACGTTGGTAATGGACAGCACCAGGATGCCCGCCACCATGGTATACAGGGTGTTGGCATATTCCATGGCACTGGCGCCTGCACCTTCAAACAGGAAGGAGGCAAACCGGGTGGAGATCAGCTGATTCACCGGCTGAATCCATGTGGAAACCATCACCGGCAGCATCAGAAGAAAAACGTTTTTCAGCGCCGGATGTCGGAAGCAGGGACGATAGCAAAATCTGTTTTTGCGGAGCCAGGGCATCTGCATGATTGCCTGAACCGCCCAGCCCAGCAGAAATGCCCAGGCGAGCCCATAGATCCCGAACTTTCTGCAGAACAGCAGGTAGTAGAGGATGATAATGCCGTTGGAAGCGACGCTCAGAGCGGCGGGAATGTAAAACTCCCCCATGGACTGGAGCACTCCGACCATGGAGAAGGCGATGCCGGTGAAGAATACCGTGGGAAAGAGAATTCGCAGAAGCTGTGCGCAGAGGGAGGCGGTTTCCGCATCAAAGCCCTCTGCCAGCAGACTCACCAGCGGCTCGGCAAACGCCATGCCCAACAGGCTCATGGCGGCAGTGAGCAGTCCCATCCAGGTAAAGAAGCAGCGGGAGAGCCGAAACGCATCCTCTTTGCCATGCCGCTCCATCCGCTGAGCGAAGATCGGAATAAAACTGGCGGAGATGGCAGCGGCAAAAATAGCGTCAAAAAACGTTCTGGGAATTCGGCTGGCGGTTAAAAAGGCGGCGCTTTCCATGCCGGTGCCGAAGTTGTGACCCAGAAGCATATCCCGCACCAGTCCCATTACCTTGCCCAGCATGGTAATGCCCATAATCAGACCCACTGTTTTTATGCGATTTTTCTTGTTATCCAAATGATTTTCTCGCTTTCGTGGCAATACAAAAGGTTTTGTCTGTTGCCCTCCAGTATAGCACAGCCCCCCAAGGAAGTCAATCTGAGGGGAAATGTCCACAGACCGGAAGCAGCACGAAAAAATCTCCCCCGGCGCATACCGGGGGAGAAGCGAAAACAAACGAATCAGTGGATATCCTGACCCAGCAGATACTTTTTCATGGGCACATAGAGCAGCCCAAAGATCACCAGGGTAATGATGATGTTGGGACCCATGTAGGCGATGTTGTACAGCAGGGAGTAGATCCAGGGAGAGGTCATGGTCATGCCAAAGAAGGTGTCCGGCATATAGGCAGCCCAGATGGTGGCGCCTACCACATAGTGGACCAGGAACCGGGCAAATCCGCCGATGAGGGTGCCCCAGAAGACGCCCAGCTTTTTGCCCTTCATCAGACCGGCAAGACCCAGCACCGTAAAGGCAAGCAGATAGTCGCCGATGATGGACTGCCAGCCGATGGCAAAGCCGCCGTCAAACATGAACTGGAGCACGCCGAATACAAAGCCAGCAAGCAGTCCGCTGCCCAGCCCCCAGCGCACGGCATAAAGAATGATGGGCACCATAGACAGTACAATGGAGCCGCCCCAGGGCATTTCCCACAGCTTGATATAGCTGAGGATTTGCGCAATGGTCACCATAATGGCGCCCTCGCACAGGCTGCGAAGATTGGATTTCATAGAGATTCCTCCTCAAAAAAATTCACCGCATTGCAAACACGGAAGCAATGCGGCAAAAGAGGAGCTGATCAAGAAGTCTTTTCCTACGCCGGTATCATCCGTATCAGGTTCGCGGGTCAGCGCACGGTTCTGCGCAATCTCAGCCGGATCGTCCGGCACCCCGAAGACAGGTTCCTATTTACTTTGCGGTACTGTTGCTATTGTAGCGAAAAAGGGCGTCTGTGTCAATCCACAGATGCCCCAAGTTTTTTCAGTACAGCGGTAAAATATTCTGGCAACTTGCAGGTGACTGTGACCGGCTCGCCGGTGCGAGGGTGACGGAACGTAAGGCTGCGGGCATGAAGACACTGACTGTTCAGACCCAGCTCCTTGCCCCGCCCATAGACCGTGTCGCCTACAATGGGATGGTTCTGCCAGGCAAGATGCACCCGAATCTGATGGGTGCGTCCCGTTTCCAGCCGGAGCCGAAGATGGGTGTAGCCGGGATAGCGGGCAAGCACCTCATAATGGGTGACGGCAGGACGGCTGTTTTTCTCGGTGACTGCCATTTTTTTGCGGTCAATGGGATGGCGGCCGATGGGTGCGTTGATGGTGCCGGAATCCTGCTTGAGGTTGCCCACCACAATGGCTTCGTATACCCGGGACAGGGAATGGTCTTTCAGCTGCTCTGCCAATGCCTGATGGGCAAAGTCGTTTTTTGCAACAATCAGCAGCCCACTGGTGTCCATGTCGATGCGATGGACAATGCCGGGACGCAGCTCGCCGTTGATGCCGGAGAGAGAATTCCCGCAGTGATACATCAGCGCATTGACCAGTGTGCCGGTCCAGTGACCGGGTGCCGGATGGACCACCAGCCCTTTGGGCTTGTTGATGACCACTACGTCGCTGTCCTCATAGCAGATGTCCAGAGGAATATCCTCCGGAACCAGCTCCACCGGCTCCGGCTGGGGCAGCTCCAGGGTGATTTCGTCGTCCATGCGGGTTTTATAGTTTTTCTTTACCGGTGTGCCGCTCACAAGGACCTGACCCTTTTCCAGCAACTGCTGTGCGGCGCTGCGGCTGAGCTCCGGGACTGCGGCGGCAAGGAATGCGTCGATCCGAACTCCGTCCTGATCACAGCGAAGGGTCATGAGGCGTTTCCTCCTCCTTTTTCTTGTCGTGGAGGAACAGGTAGTAGATGCAGAACAGAATGCCGCCCACCACCACGAAAATGTCGGCAACATTGAAAATTGCGAAGCGCATGAACTGCACCTCAAACATGTCCACCACATAGCCGTACAGGCAGCGGTCAATGAGGTTGCCGATCGCGCCGCCCAGCACCAATACCCAGGACCACTTGCCCAGGGGATGGCGCAAACGCCCGGCGAGCAGCACCCACATGCCGAATACGACAAATGCTACCGTCAGCAGCACAAAGAACCAGCGGGCGCCGGGGAGCATGGAAAAGGCGGCGCCGGTGTTGTGAATATGGGTCAGCCCCAGAATACCCGGAAGAAACGGGACAGAGCTGCCCAGGGGAATGTTTGTTTTGACAAGATATTTTACCAGCTGGTCCAGAATGACCAGCAGTACGATGACAATGGTTGCAAGCAAGTGTAATATCCTCCTCAGTGCGGGGTGTCAGGCTGGGGCAGCTGGACGGAAAATTCCAGAAACATATCGTTTCGGGAATAGGTGATTCCGCTGTCCGGCACTGTGAGCCCGCAGTTTTCCAGCACGGTCAGAATGCCGCCCTGATCGATGAGGGCGTGAATGGCGGCGTCGTAGTCCTCCCGGCGGTCAAAGCGCACCAGCAGCCATTCGTTTTCCTGAGCGGCGGCATTTCGCAGCAGAGATTCATAGGAAACGCTGTCCCAGGACGATAGCTGCAAGCCGGACTGACGATAGTAGTTATAGGCGGTGGCAGTACACTTGGGAATCGGCAGGGTGAGGTCCGGGGTATGATCCCGGTACATTTCCTCGTCGGTGAGCATGAAATAGGTGTAGTCCAGGGAAGAACCGGGGGTGCCGTTTTCGTCCACCGGGTCCCCCCAGGTAACGTCCACCTGGTACCAGTCGCCGCCGCACATGACAATATTCCAGCCGTGGTTTTCGCCGCCGGCTCCGGTGCCCAGTGCAAGGGTGCAGGGGATGCTCAGCTGGTGCATGAGATATTGAAAGCTCTTGGCGTAGCCGGCGCAGGTGGCGCGATGCTCGGTCATCAGGCAAACCATGCTCTGGTCCTGCACGTCCAGCACATAGTCGGTGTGGTCAATCAAATAGCGGTACACACCCAGAATCTTCTCATAGTCGCTTCCGGCATTGGAGACGGTGCGGAGACAGTCGGCAGTGTAGGCGGCAATCTGGGGCAGCAGCGCGCTGATTTCCTCCGGACTCAGGGAATAGGAAAGGGTTACGCTGGTGCTGCTTCCCAACAAAGGGGTGGAGACGGTGGAATAGGTGCCCTCGCCGTCAAACCAGAAATACTCCGGATGATCGGCGCGCAGCGCCGTCAGACAAAGGCGTACCTGATCCTGGGCGGCGTCTACCTCCACAGGCTCCTCACTGCGGCGGGCAGCGGCATGGTCAAGCAGGTCATAAACTGCCTGAAGCTCCGGCTCCAGCTGTTCTCTTGCCCACAGCAGGGGGCTGCTGCACGGAACCAGAGCAGGCTGATAGGTGGCAGCCTGCTGCAGAGTCTGGGCAGCATATAAATCATTTTGCTCCGGGGGGCTTACTGCCTGCTCCGTTCGAAGGGAGCTCAGGCTGCAGCCCGTGAGCAGTATGGTCAGCAGCAGCGCTGCCGGAATGGTTCGTTTCATAGCGTCCTCCCTGGGCGCTGTCTCATATGGCTTATGAGACAACATGAGGTCCGCAGTGCGGACCTCAATTGGGTAATGTTACTGGCGTCTTTTGCTCTTGGTCCGATGATCGGAATACTGTTTAATGGAGGAAATCTTGCTGTCGGAATCCGCCATAAACTGCTTGAGCATATCGTCAAAGGACTGGGGCTCCTTGGGACCGCTGGAACGGGCTGCACCGCGCTGGCGCTGATCGAATCCGCCGCGGCTGCCGCTTCTCTGGGGACGGTCACTCCGATCACCGCGATCACTGCGCTCGCCGCGATCACCGCGCTCGTTCCGGGGACCGCGATTGTCGCTGCGTCCGGTACGAGCCGGGGGGTCCATGGTTTTCTTGATGGACAGATTGATTTTGCCCTGATCCATGGCAATGATTTTTACCTTAACATCCTGTCCGATGGTGAGATACTCGTTGATATCACTGACGTAAGCGTGGGCGATTTCGGAGATATGTACCATGCCGGTCTTGTTGCCGGGCAGGGCGACAAATGCGCCGAACTTTGTAATGCCAGTGACCTTTCCTTCCACAATTGCTCCTACTGCAAGCTCCATACTAAGGTTTTGTCCTCCTTTATTTTTGGGCATCTGAATTGTGATGCCGCTCCGGCTTTGCCGAACCATTTATCCGCCATCAAAAAAGACCAAATCCCCCGGGACAATATAGCCCAGCCTTCGCAGCAGTGCGCTTGCGGATTCCGGCTGGTTTGCCGCGTCAATCTGCGCTTCCAGATCGGCGATGTCGCCCTGAACTGCGGCGATGCTTTGCTCCAGCGCCTGGGCTTCCTGAACCTGAGCGGTCAGACTTTCGGCAAGCAGCCTCAGCTGCCACGCGATGGCAGCGGCGAGCAGCATGACCAGCAGCTTTTTTCCTCCGCGTTTCATGGGATGATGCAGCACTCCTTTTCGGTGCGCTCTTTTTCCATGGCAAAAATGGTATTATGCTTATTGTACCCCATTTCCATGAAGTTGAAAAGAGCTTTTTTTCAAGTTTTCGCAAAAAAATCACACTTTTTTTGCATTGCTTTCGGAATTTGCGGAAGCCTGCGGCGATGAATCCCCAAAAGCGCCGCCAAAGCCCCAGCAGCGGGGGACTCAGCATGAGAAAATACAGTCCGCTGCCGGAGAGAATTCCCAGACACTGATAGATTCTCAGCCCGCCGGTATAGAGGGAAAGCGCCATAAGCGACAGGAGAAAGCACAGGGAAAACAGCAGATCCATGGGGACGGTAAGCCCATGCCAGGTCTGCCGCAGTCCTCTTCCAAAATCATAGAGCACACCCAGCCCGATTCCCGTTAGCACCGCCCAAAACAGCGCCATTCCCTGGGCGCTTGGGGGCTGGATCAACGGAACAGCCTCTGGAGAAAGCTGCCCTGGGTTTTTGCGCTTTCCTCATAGGTCAGGCTGTCCACCTGACCGGACAGTCTGACCTCGCCTGCTTCCAGGTTCAGCTGCTCCACATGGAGGTCTGCGCCCCGGATAATCAGCGTTCCCTGGGCGGTTTCCAGCACAGCCGCTGCCTCGTCGAAGCTGACTGCCTCCGTCACGCCGGATAGGGACAGCTGATTGCGTCCCTCCAGCGCCAGCCGATGGGTCATTGCGGGTATGATTTCCTTGCCTGTTGTTACCATGCCGGTTCCCTCCCCCAATTGTCTCATAGAAGTATATTCCCAAGGGGGTGGAGATATGACGGTTTTTCCCGGAAAGAATGGAGCAGGCACGGATAAAATCCATTGACAACGAAGATGTTTTGTACTAAAATGAGTCTAACGCAAGGATGAAAAAGCAGTACCGGGGAACCCTTCGGTTCAGAGAGCGGGACATTGGCTGGAAGCCCGCACGAAGCACCCTGGGAAGGACATTTTCGGAGCGGGCGTATAAGGTTTTAAGCCGAAGTCGCAGGTTGTCCCGCCAAAAGGGAAGAAAGGGCGTTGTTCGCCGAAATTGGGTGGCACCACGAAGTCAGCTTGACTCTCGTCCCATGGAGAGGGACGGGAGTTTTTTGTGTCCCACCCCCAGTATTGTACTATTTTCAAGGCAATATCGCACAAATGGCAGACGTGTCTGCACGGTGTTGCCGAAAGAAAGGAATTTTGAATATGGACAAGATCAAACCCCGCACCCTGTCCGGGTTTATGGAGCTACTGCCTGCACCCCAGCAGCAGATGGAGCGGTTTATGGAAATCCTCCGTCAGACCTACAGTCTCTATGGCTTTACTCCCCTGGACACTCCGATCATTGAAGATGCCCAGATCCTTCTGGCAAAGGGCGGCGGCGAAACGGAAAAGCAGATTTACCGCTTCCAGAAGGGCGACAGCGATTTGGCACTGCGGTTCGACCTGACCGTACCCCTGGCAAAGTATGTGGCGCTGCACTATGGTGAGCTGACGTTCCCCTTCCGCCGGTTCCAGATCGGCAAGGTATACCGCGGCGAGCGGGCACAGAGAGGCCGGTTCCGGGAGTTCTATCAGGCGGATATCGACATCATCGGCGACGGCAAGCTGGACATTATGAACGAGGCGGAGATTCCTGCCATCATCTACAAGACCTTCTCCCGGCTGGGACTGAGACGGTTCCAGATTCGGGTGAACAACCGAAAGATTCTCAACGGCTTTTATGCCATGCTGGGGCTCACTGAGCAGTCCGCAGCGGTCATGCGCACCGTGGACAAGCTGGACAAGATCGGCGCGGAGAAGGTCAAGGTGCTGCTGATGGAGGATGTTGGCGTTGCCGAGGAAGCAGCCGACGAAATCCTCAGGTTCATTGCCATCACCGGCAGCAATGAAGCGGTGCTGAATGCCCTGAAGGGCTATGTGGGCAGAAACGAGATGTTTGACCAGGGCTATGAAGAGCTGTGCACCGTTGCCCAGTATCTGGGCGCATTTGGCGTGCCCCAGGAGAACTTCCGGGTAGATCTCACCATTGCCCGGGGTCTTGACTACTATACCGGCACCGTTTATGAAACTGCCATGCTGGACCATCCGGAGATCGGATCCATCTGCTCCGGCGGACGGTATGACAATCTGGCGGAGTATTATACCGATAAGCCTCTGCCAGGCGTGGGTATTTCCATCGGTGTTACCCGGCTGTTCTATGTGCTGGGAGAGCAGGGCATGCTCAACGACGGACTGGTGACTGCGCCTGCCGATGTGCTGGTGCTGCCCATGACCGAGGATATGGGTCCTGCCATTACTGCGGCAACGGCTTTGCGGGATGCGGGCATCCGGACCCAGATTTACAGCGAGAAGAAGAAGTTCAAGGCAAAGATGTCCTACTGCTCCAAGCTGGGCATTCCCTTTGCCGTGCTGCTGGGCGAGGACGAGATCGCTCAGGACAAGCTGTCGGTGAAAAATTTTGCCACCGGCGAGCAGGTTACCGTTTCTGCGGAGGAAGCCATCAGCCTGATTCGTCAGGAACTGGGTGCCCGCGCCGGCGGCACTGTAATTGTTGAAAAATAATCTCAGGAGGAATATCATGTTTCAATCCAGAACCCATACCTGCGGAGAGCTGCGGCTTTCCGATGCAGGCAAAACCGTCACCCTGGCAGGGTGGATGGAAAATGTCCGGGAGGTGGGCAGCAACTTTGCGTTTGTTGTGCTCCGGGACTTCTACGGCACCACCCAGGTGGTCATTGAATCCGAAGAAATGATGGCAGTGGTGAAGCCCATGAACAAGGAGTCCACCATTTCCGTGACCGGCGTGGTCCGGGAGCGGGAGAGCAAGAATAAGAAGATCCCCACCGGCGAGATCGAGGTGGTTCCCACTGAGATCAAGGTGCTGGGACGCTGCCGCTATAACGAGCTGCCCTTTGAAATCAACCGCAGCCGGGAGGCGGATGAAACCCAGCGGCTGAAATATCGCTATCTGGACCTGAGAAATCCTGCGGTGAAGCAGAACATCATTCTCCGGTGCAACGTGGTGGCGGCACTGCGTCAGGCGATGACCGAGCACGGTTTCCTGGAGATCACCACGCCCATTCTCACCGCATCCTCTCCCGAGGGCGCAAGAGACTATCTGGTGCCTGCCAGAAAGCATCCCGGCAAGTTCTATGCCCTGCCCCAGGCACCCCAGCAGTTCAAGCAGCTGCTGATGACCGCGGGCTTTGACCGCTATTTCCAGATCGCTCCCTGCTTCCGGGATGAGGACGCCCGTGGTGACCGTTCCCCCGGCGAGTTCTATCAGCTGGATATGGAGATGGCGTTTGCCAGCCAGGAGGACGTATTTGCGGTGCTGGAGGACGTGTTGCCTCCCATCTTTGCCAAATACGGCACCTATAACATCGCTTCTGATGCGCCCTTCCGCCGGATTCCCTACCGTCAGGCAATGGAGGAGTACGGCTCCGATAAGCCCGACCTGCGCATTGATTTGAAGGTACAGGACGTGACGGAACTGCTTTCCGGCATTGGCTTCGGTCCCTTTGAGGGGAATGTGGTCAAGGCGGTGGCAGTGTCCAACTGCACCCTGGCGCGGAAGGCAACCGATAAGCTCTGCGCCGAGGTGGAGGTACAGGCAGGGCAGAAGCCCTACTGGTTCAAGATGGACGACAAGGGCGCCATTGCAGGCGGAATTGCCAAGTTCATCAATGCCGATCCTGCCGTCGTGGAAAAGGTCACAGAGACCCTGAACCTGCAGCCCAATACGCTGGTATTCCTGTCCACCGGAAAGCTGGGCGAGGCACAGAAGACTGCCGGCGTCATGCGCAAGCTCCTGGGTGCTGCCTGCGAGGGCCATATGGACAAGGAACGCTATGAGTTCTGCTGGATTGTGGATTTCCCCATGTATGAAATCGG
>CAJKNS010000064.1 GCA_905201305.1 uncultured Eubacteriales bacterium | reverse complement strand
TTCATTATATCATAATTTGGCTTCGTTTTGCTTTTTTGTGCGGTATTGCCTTAAATTCTACGTTCAAATGGACGTTTCTTGGCGGCATCGTAAAGGTATAGACTCCGTTGCCAACTTCTGAAAGAACGACGTTCTCGGTTCCTCCCTTGACTTGGTAATTACCGGTCAGAGAAGCCAGCTTATAGCCGGGGTTCGGTTTTACGGTAACAGTAACCGTTTCTCCGGCTTCTACCAGGGTGCCGTCTACCGAAATGGTACCGTTCTTCAAATCGGAGTTGTAATCGATCTTGAATCCATCGTCCGACTCCGGTCTAAATTTTGCTGTAATGGTAGCGTTCTCTGCGCCCATTACGTAATAGCCGGAATAGAAGGTCTGACCAATCGACTTAAGCTCGCTGCCTACCTCCAGCTGCTGCAGAACATAGCCGTCATCGGCGTACACGCAGTACCATACGTTGTCGCCTTCCTTCGCAGACTCTTCATACGTCGAAGAATGTACGTTGGATCTATCGGCAAAGTAGCCGAAGTCCTCAATCGTGCCGCTCAGCGTATGGCGCGTTGCGTCGATAATGCCATCCGTGCAGGTGATGGTTGCATTTTTCAGATCATCATTCCCGCTCGCAATGGTGATTGCGTTCCACTGCTCTTTGGTGCCAGTATAAGTTACATTCTGCAGGCTGCTGCACCCATCAAATGCATTTATGTCAATGGACGTTACGCTCGCGGGAATGGTCACGCGTTCCAGGCTGCTGCAGTTTTGGAATGCACAGCCTCCAATGTATGTTACGCTATCGGAAATGGTTACACTCTTCAGGCTGCTGCAGTCTTTAAATGCATAGTGTCCAATTGTCGTTACGCCGTTATCAATAACAACTTTATTGATAGTGTAATTGCTCCATGGTACTGTCAGCGAAGCATAATCAGTCATTGCACCGGTTCCGGAGATCGTCAGCGTTCCCTCCGAATCCAGTTTCCACGTCAGACTGTCGCCGCAGGAGCCGCTTGCAATCGGTGCTGTATCGCCCTCGTAGACCATTTCTACATTCAAATTAGCGAAAGCGCTATCATACCCGGAGATGCTCTTCCACTCCGTCTTTGTGCCTTTATAGGTTGCTTTCTTCAGGCTGCTGCAATGCCAAAATGCAAACTTTTCAATGGACTTTACACTCTTGGGAATGGTGATGCTGGGCAGACTGGTGCACTCCTCAAATGCACTTTCACCAATGGTTGTTACGCCCTCAGAAAGGGTTACGCTGGTCAGACCGGTGCACTCATAAAATGCATATGTTCCAATGGATTTTACCTTCTCGGGAATGGTTACGCTTTCCAGGCCGCTGCATTTTTCAAAAGTGCTGCCTGCAATGGTTTCTATGTTTGCCGGAAGCGTAACTTCTTTTAATTGGGTGCAGCCCCCAAATGCGAAGTATGCCAGACTGCTGACACTATCCGGAATGGTCACGTTGGTCAGACCGGTGCAGTTAGAAAATGCACTTTCATCAATGGTTTCTACGCCCTCAGAAATGGTCAGGGAGGTCAGACCGGTGCAGTAAGAAAATGCATTTTTTCCAATACTCTTCACGCTCTTGGGAATGGTTACGCTGGTCAGCTTGTTGCAGCTCAAAAATGCACTTTCACCAATGGTTTCTACGCCCTCAGAAATGGTTACGCTGGTCAGGCTGGTGCACCCAAAAAATGCACTTTCACCAATGGTTTTTGTCCCGGGAATGGTTACGCTTTCCAGACTGCTGCAACCATAAAATGCATAACTTCCAATGGACGTTA
The DNA here is from genome assembly GCA_905201305.1 of uncultured Eubacteriales bacterium. Classification (GTDB taxonomy): domain Bacteria; phylum Bacillota; class Clostridia; order Oscillospirales; family Oscillospiraceae; genus HGM13006. The sequence goes on along the minus strand of CAJKNS010000064.1, from coordinate 9,027 downwards.
CGCTCGCGGGAATGGTGATGCCGGTCAAAGCTTTGCAGCCATAAAATGCACGCTCTCCAATGGATGTTGCGCTGCTTGGAATGGTTACGCTGGTCAGACTGGTGCAATCCTCAAATGTACTGTCTGCGATGGATTGAAGCTTGCTTGCATTTGAAATGGTTACACTGGTCAGAGCTGTGCAGCCACTAAATGCAGCTTGCCCAATGGACCACACCTTATCCGGAATGGTTATGCTTTTCAGGCTGCTGCAATACTCAAATGCAAAATTATTAAAGGACAGCATGCTCTCCGGAAGGGATACGCTTTCCAGAGCGTCGCAGCCATAAAATGCATACTGCCCAATGGTGGTTACGCCTTCCGTAATAACAACATTTTTGACAGTGTATTGGCGCCATGGCGCAATCTCACCCGACGATGAATCCTGTTGATAATACGCCATTTCACCGGTTCCGGAGATTGTCAGCGTTCCCGTTGAATCCAGTGTCCACGTCAGATTGTCTCCGTTTCCGTCTATTCCGCAGGTGCCGCTGGCTGTCGTGTCATCCGCTGCACTGACCGGGACAACGGCAAACACCAGCATGACCTGCAGCACTGCCAGAAGCAGTGCCAGCCCTCTTCCGAGCTTCTTCTTTACTTGACTCATGTTTATGCCTCCTTATATTGCTCGTTTCGGTTTTAGCTGTTTGTGACACCTCCTCTCAAGTTTCCTGGAATCTGCTCCAGTTTTTCCTGATACTCCGCCGGAAGCGTAAGTTGAGGTATATGCTGCACGCGCCATGCCAGTGCGGAGGAACCTTCCATCACAGCATTCATCTGATCCGGAAGGGTCAGCAGCTTCTGTGCGCAGAATGCCGCACTGCCCTGATCGCCAATGGCGATATAGCGTTCCATGGCGCCGTATAGCTTATCAAAATAGTCCAGATACTCGTCCAAGGAGTATGGGGCTGTAGCAATTGCCCGCTCTTTATACTGCATCATCGATGTAATGTTTCCGGTTGCATAGGCTGCATTGGTTCTTGCGCTCCATGCAATGGTGGAATAGCGGTTGAGCTTCAAAACCTTTTGGGCTGTCTCATCCAGCGCCTCGGCATCGTCCAGCTCCGAAAGCTGCCGCTCCAAGGCGGCTCCGTGGAACGGCGTCAGCTCCAGACACGGCTGGGTCCTTCCCAGATAGTAGAGCATATCTCCGGTGACCAGCCACAGGCATACAGCCAGCAGAGCTACAAATCCGCCAATCATTGCCGGAACACTGCGCTGGAATGCCGCTGTTTTTCCGCACTCCAGATTCAGGCATGTCAGCAGTACCATCCAAATCGCCAGATATTGCAGGTCAAAGTCCAGCATGCAATGCCCCGCGATTACCAGCAGGATCAGTCTCCGCTGAGCTCCGGCGCCGCGTTTGAAAAACGACAGCAGGATTGCGGCGCAAAGCGCCAAAGTTGGAATCCAGCCGATATCCAGAAACAGCTGGAGCAGCTCATTATGGACATAGCTTACGGTATAAACGCCGGTTTGAATGCTTCCCTGTACTGCCCTATAGCCCATGTACCCAAGACCGAAGGGATGCCGCAGAATCACCGGCAATGCATCCCAGTCATAGAGAACCCGGCACAGGAATGATGTATCCGATGCACTGGCGGTCAGATATCGCGCTGCGGTAAAGCCTCCCAGCAGCTTGGCGCCCACCAGCGACGCCGCGATGCACAAAACAAAGCCGCCGCCGGTAATCAGCCGGAATTTCCGGTCCTTTCGGCACACACAGCCCACCACAATGATCAGCGCCATAAATGCGAAATTCGTCCGGCTGCCGCTGAGAAATACACCCACAATCAGCAGAAGGTCAATGGCATAATCTGCGTTTCTCCGCTGCGTTTTTGTGTACTGGACGATCAGTCCAATCAGGAGAAACAGCGCAAAGGTATTGGGGTATTCAAAGAATCCCGCCAGCCGTCCCTTGGGGGCAATGTTATCGGAAAGTACGGAAATGAATTGAAGCGGGAAGCTCGTTACGACCATGATCGCACCGGCCAGCGGCAAAATCGCAAGAATTCTCTCCCGCTTTTCTGACGACTGCTGCATGAGCGCCAGACCATATAGCCCCAGAGAAGAGAACTTGGCTGCACCAATCCAGGCGGCACCCTTGTTCTCTGCCCAGAAAAGCGATGCCCAATAGCCCAATACCACAAGACCCAGCGCCACAGAGGACAGGCTCAGCCGAAGGTCTAGCCGTTTGCTTTCTTTATATTCCATCCCCAAAATCCAGATGGAAGCACCGCCCAGCACCACGGAGGAAGCACTGAAAAATCCGCCGGTGGCAAAGGGCATGACAAACAGGAGCCACTGCATTCGCTGGACTCTCGGGTCATCATTTCCCTTATGTATGAGTATCTCACCTAAAATGGCTGCCGCCAGGAAAATTCCTCCGCGTATCAGCCAGATCGTCTCTGATACAGACATGTTTTTCCTCCTGTATCCTTAGGCAACGTTTTACAAACGTATTTCTGGCGGAAAAGATCCGGCAGAATCCGCAGACGCATTTGTGCGGTGTTGCCCAAGAAAAATCCGGAAAAATCGGACATATTCCGCGAAGAAACGGACCTTGTTTTCGGCGGTGGGACTGGTACAATAGGGCTATCCTGATCGATAAAGGGGGCAAAGCGGCATGGAATACTGCCTTGCAATCGACATTGGCGCATCCTCCGGACGGCATATTTTGGGCTGGCAGGATGAAACGGGACTGCACACCAGGGAGGTTTACCGGTTTCCCAACGGCATGGAGCGGGAAAACGGACATCAGGTATGGAACATAGACCGGCTGGAATCCGAGGTCCGCATTGGCATCCAGAAGGCAAAAAAGCAGGGGAAAATCCGGAGCCTTGCCATCGACACCTGGGGCGTGGATTACGTCCTGCTTCGGGGGGAGACGCCGGTGACGCCCTGCTATGCCTATCGGGATGACCGGACCGAAGCGGTGATTCCGAAGGTGCATGAAACGGTAAGCTTTTCGGGGCTCTATGCCAGACCCGGCATTCAGTATCAGCCCTTTAACACCGTCTATCAGCTCTGCGCTGACCGGGCAGCCGGACGGCTGGAGGGTGCAGACGGCTTTTTGATGCTGCCGGAGTATTTAAACTGGAGACTCACCGGAAACAAAATGCACGAATACACCAATGCAACCACCACCGGACTGGTTCATGCCAGAACCGGCGACTATGACCTGGAGCTGATTCAAAAACTGGGGTTGCCGGAGCAGCTGTTTGGACCGCTGTATCAGCCGGGAACAGAAGCTGGGCAATATCAGAGAATTCCCGTGGTGCTGTGTCCCAGTCATGATACGGCATCGGCAGTGGAGGGCATTCCCATGGAGCAGGAGGGACTGTTCCTCAGCAGCGGCACCTGGTCGCTGCTTGGGGCAAAGCTGCCGGAGCCGGTGCTGACACAAGCGGCGCAGCAGGCAAACTTTACCAACGAAGGCGGCGTGGGCTATATTCGCTTTCTGCGCAACATTATGGGGATGTGGATTCTCCAAAACCTCCGGAAGCAGCTGGGGTATTCCTACGGTGAAATGGCGGAAATGGCAAAAGCATGCGGAGAAAAACGGATCTTTGACGTAAATGCACCGGAACTCTCGGCGCCGGAGGATATGAAAGCGGCGATTCTTGGTCTGCTGGGAGAGCATGATCTCACCGATGGGCAGCTGCTTGCCAGCGTGCATCATTCCCTTGCCAGCTGCTATGGCGCGGCGGTACGGGAGCTGGAGCGGATTACCGGACGCAGCTGGGACCTGCTTTATATTGTTGGCGGCGGCGCGAAGAACGAGTATTTAAATGAGCTGACCGAGCAGTATACCGGGAAACGTGTGATTGCGCGGCCCATTGAGGCGACGGCACTGGGCAATCTACACATTCAAATGGAGGAATTAGCATGAGTTATCAGGAAGCAAAGCAGGCATATGGGGCAATTGGCATTGATACGGATGCTGCCATTGCACGGCTGAAGGAGGTGCCCATTTCACTTCACTGCTGGCAGGGCGACGACGTAAAGGGCTTTGACCAGAAGGACGCTGCCCTCACCGGCGGCATTCAGACCACCGGCAATTATCCCGGCAGAGCCAGAACGCCTGAGGAGCTGATGGCGGACATCGACCAGGTGTTAAAGCTGTGCCCCGGCAAAAAGAAAATCAATCTCCATGCTTCCTATGCGATTTTTGCGCCGGAGAATGGCGGCTGGGTAGACCGGGATAAGCTGGAGCCCAAGCATTTTGCAAAATGGGTGGAATTCTGCAGGGAGCGGGGACTGGGCGCAGACTTTAATCCCACGTTTTTCAGCCATCCCAAGTGTGACCCGCTGACCCTGTCCTCTCCAGATTCGGAAACCCGCAGGTTCTGGGTGGAGCACGGAAAAGCCTGCATCCGGATTTCCTCCTATCTGGCACGGGAGCTGGGACAGAGCTGCACCATGAACATCTGGACCGGTGACGGCTTTAAGGATATTCCCGCGGACCGCATGGGACCGAGACAGCGCTATCAGGAATCTCTTGACGAAATTTTGTCGGAGCCGTATAATTTTGATGAGGTAAAGCCCTGTGTGGAGTCCAAGGTGTTTGGCATCGGCGTGGAGGCGTATACTGCCGGTTCTGCGGAGTTTACGCTGCTGTATGCGACGCTGCACAAGGACAAGTGCATTCCGCTGATGGATAACGGGCACTATCATCCCACAGAGCTGGTCAGCGATAAAATTCCGGCGCTGCTGACGTTCTTCCCGGAGATTGCGCTGCATATCACCCGTGGCGTCCGCTGGGATTCGGACCATGTGGTGCTGCTGGATGATGAAACCAAGGAAACCTGCAAGGAGATCGTTCGCTGCGGCGGACTGGAGGGCAGAGTCAATATTGCTCTGGATTATTTCGATGCTTCCATCAACCGAGTGGCTGCCTGGACGGCGGGCTTCCGGAATGTAGAAAAGGCGCTGCTGTACGCGCTTTTGACGCCCCATGCAGACCTGAAAAAACTTCAGGATCAGGGCAAATTCACCCAGCTGCTGGTGCAGCAGGAGGAACTGAAGACCCTGCCCTTTGGCGAGGTCTGGAAGGAATACTGCGATTCCTGCGGTGTTCCCGCAGACGGTCAGTGGATGAAGACCGTAGAGGACTATGAAAATTCGGTACTGAGAAAGCGGGTTTAATACATGAAGGATATTTTGACGGCGCCTTGGATGGTGGAGATGATCCGCACGGCGGAGAATATGTACCGGCAGGGCTGGGATGAGCGGAACGGCGGCAACATCAGCCTCCGCTTAACTGAAGAAGAGGTGGCGGAATATCTGGACACCGCAAAGGTGATCCGGGAGATTCCCACGGGCTTTTCTCAGCCAGAGCTGGAGGGAATGTATTTTCTGGTCACCGGCACCGGAAAGTACTTTAAAAACGTGCCCTATGATCCCGCCAGGAACCTAGGACTGCTTCGAATGGCGCAGGGGGGCAGCGTGGCTGAGCTCCTTTGGGGATATTCCGACGGCGGCAAGTTCACCTCAGAGCTGCCGGCGCATATGATGAGCCACAAGGTGAGAATGGAAATGGACCCGGAGAACCGGGTAATCATGCACTGCCATCCCACCAATCTCCTGGCAATGACCTATGTGCACGATCTGGACGAGGTGGCATTTACCCGGACGTTGTGGCAGATGTGTACCGAGTGCGTGGTGGTATTCCCGGACGGCGTGAATGTGCTGCCCTGGATGCTTTGCGGCACCAATGAAATCGGCGTGGCAACCGCGGAGAAGATGAAAACCGCACGTCTGGTGGTCTGGGCGCAGCATGGACTTTACGGCGCCGGACGGGATCTGGACGAAGCCTTTGGACTCATTGAAACCGCAGAAAAGGCGGCGGAAATCTATATGAAGATCGCCCATCTCCCCTGGAAGCAGACCATCACCGACGACCAGATGAAGCAGCTGGTGAAGCATTTTGGAGTCACGGTAAGACCCGGATATCTCCATTAAACAAAATATCGAGGCACCCTCAATGTTAGAAATAGCGTTGAGGGTGCTTTTCTGTCCGAAATTTTACCCAACCAATTGGAAGCGGCAGGAATCTCCTTGTAATCAAGTCCAGGAGACGATATAATATAGAGTAATCATAGATGCAGAAAGGGAGAAATATAATGCAGGCGAATATTCTGGCAGTGGGGGATGTGGTAGCGCCCCAGGGGCTTTCTTATCTGCGGAAGAAGCTGCCCATGCTTCGGAAGCAGTATCAGGCGGCATTTACCGTGGTCAACGGCGAAAATGCCTCCAACGTAGGTCTGACCCCCCAGCAGGCGGAGGATATGCTGGACGCCGGGGCAGATGTGATTACCCTGGGCAACCATGCGTTTCGGCAGCGCTCGATTCTCAATTATCTGGACGACATCCCCTATATTCTGCGTCCGGCAAACTATGCCCCGCAGAATCCCGGGCGGGGCTGGGGTATTTTTGATTCGGGGCTGGGACCCATTGGCGTCATCAATCTCATTGGGCGGGTGAATATGGACTACGGTCCGGACAATCCGTTCCTCCAGATCGACAAAATTCTGTCCCAGATGCAGGAGACAAAGCTGATTCTTTTGGATTTTCATGCGGAAGCCACTTCGGAAAAGCTGGCAATGGGCTATCTGCTGGACGGACGGGTCACGGCAGTTTGGGGCACTCATACCCATGTGCCAACGGCGGATGTGCAAATTCTGCCCCAGGGCACCGGCTATATTACGGACCTTGGCATGACGGGACCGAAGCAGTCCGTCATCGGCATTCGCCCGGAGCTGTCCATTGAGAAGTTCCGAGGGGGACTTTATAGCCGCTATCAGGCGGCGGACGGTCCCTGCTGCCTGTCCGGCGCAGTGTTCACGGTGGATACGGACACCGGGCGGTGTGTGGATGCCCAGCGGTTTACGGTATAAGGAGGAGCTATGGAGATTTTAATGCTGGCAGTGCTGCTGGCGGCAGCGGCGTTTTTGATTTTGAAGCAGCAAACCGGACTGAAAAAGACCCAGGAGTTGGAGCAGCAGCTTGCCGAGTTCCAGGAGAAGCTGGACCCGGAAGTCACCAGAGCGCAGACCAGAGAGCAGCTGGAGCAACTGGAGGTGCGTCTTCGGCAGCAGGAGCAAGCTACTGCAACACAGACCCAGAATGCGGTGGTGAGTGCCGTTGGAACTCTGGGACAGGGCATCAACGCCAGCGTGGGCACTCTGACCAGCAGTCTGGGAGAGCATATCCGCACCATGAGCGGAGAACTGAAAACCGGGCTGAACACCATGAAAACCTCTGTGAGCCAGGGGCAGGAAACGGCGGCACAGCAGCAGAGCGAAAAGCTCGACAGCATTGACCGGCATGTGATGGCGCGGCAGGAGACCATGAATGCCTCCATGGAAAAGCAGATGCAGACCATGAACGCTTCTATGGTGAAGCAGATGCAGGCGATGGATCAGCGGCTCCAGCATTTGGACCAGATGAATGAGCAAAAGCTGGATGCCCTGCGGCAGAGCATGGCGGCGTCCATGCAGGAAATGCGCCAGGAGAACGCCAAAAAGCTGGATGAGATCCGGGGCACTGTGGATGAAAAGCTTCAGGATACCCTGCAAAAGAAGATTACGGACTCCTTCCAGGCGGTATCCCAGCAGCTGGAGCAGGTCTATAAGGGACTGGGCGAGATGCAGCATCTTGCCAGCGATGTAGGCGGGCTCAAGCAGGTGCTCTCCGGCGTGAAAACCCGCGGCATCCTGGGTGAGATTCAGTTGGGCGCCATTCTGGAGGAAATCCTGTCTCCGGAGCAGTATGACACCAATGTGGCAACCATTCCCGGTTCGAGGGAGCGGGTAGAATTTGCGGTAAAGCTGCCGGGAAACGATGGCGAAAAGGTCTATCTGCCCATCGACTCCAAGTTTCCAGGAGATACGTATATGCACCTTCAGGAGGCAGCGGCATCCGGCAATCCTCAGGCGGTGACGGAGGCGAGAAAAGCCCTGGAAACCGTGCTGAAAAAGAGTGCCAAGGACATCCGGGATAAATATGTGGAGCCGCCCTATACCACCACCTTCGGCATCCTGTTCCTGCCCTTTGAGGGGCTGTATGCCGAGGTGGTGAACATGGGCATGATTGAGCTGCTGCAAAAGGACTATGGCATCAACGTTGCCGGACCCAGCACCATGGCAGCGCTGCTGAACTCCCTGCAAATGGGCTTCCGCACGCTGGCGATTCAGAAGCGCAGCAGTGAGGTCTGGCAGGTGCTTGGCGCGGTAAAGACGGAGTTTGCAAAGTTTGAGGATGTGATGCAGAAAATGCAGGGGCATCTCCAGCAGACCAGCAAGGACCTGGACACTCTCATGGGCACCAGAACCCGCGCCATCAACCGAAAGCTCCGGGATATTCAGCAGCTGGAGGAGCCGGACGCGCAGCGGCTGCTGGAAACGGACGGAGAATAAGGATATAGATAAACGCCTGAACCGCAGAAAACGGTTCAGGCGTTTATACTATAAATCAGAAATTACTTATGCAGCAGGGGAGACAGGGGCTTATAGATCACAAGGCACAGCAGCACGTCCAGCAGTCCCTTTACAAACGTAAATGGCATATTGAACACGATCAGGCACTGGAGCAGGCTCTTCATAGAGGGAAGTATGCTCTGATAAGCGCTGACGATCAGCTCCATGCCGCCGAACATTTTGGCATAAATGGGATAGGTGACAAAGTAGTTCAGGGGAACGGAAGCGGCAGCCATGACGACGGTGCCAACCAGAGAGCCGATGATGGCAGCCTTGAGACCCTTGGACTTGATCTCCTGACGGGGCATATGTGCGGTGTCCTTGGGCTTAAGCTTCCGATACAGTGCGCCTGCGGGCACCACAAAGAATACGCCCAGCAGGAAATTGCACAGCGTGATCGGCGTATAATCGCCCAGCAGGATTTCGCCTGCGTTCTTAATTTTCTCTAACACAACAAAGGGGTCGCGCGTCATGACTTCCATGTGCTCCGGCGCATATTCGTTGACAAAAT
>CAJKNS010000063.1 GCA_905201305.1 uncultured Eubacteriales bacterium | reverse complement strand
TCATTCGCGGCGGCAGCAGCGGCAATATCGTGCCGGATCGGTGCTTTGTGGAGGGGGAGACGCGCGCTCTGGTCCATGAATCAGCGCTGAAGCAGCGGGATCATATGGCGCAGTGCTTCCGGGATGCCGCGGAAAAGGCTGGGGGAAGGGTAAGCCTAGATATTTCAACGGTGTATACCGCTTGGTCGGTAGACGAAACCGCACCGATTTGCCGGCGCTTTGAGCGGGCAGCCAGACAGGCAGAATTGCAGCCGCTATTCCAGCGTGCCTGCGGCGGCAGCGATGCCAGCTTTTTGTCTGCGCATGGGATCTCCTGCCTGGTGCTGGCAACGGGCATGCATGAGATTCATTCCGTCCGGGAGTATACCACCGTGCAGGAGATGGAAACCATGGCGCAGCTGGTGCGATATCTGATGTGCGATCCGGAATAAAATCTGAACAAATAGAAACGCCACAGTGTACGGGGAGTTCGTACACTGTGGCGTTTTTGTATGGCTTACAGCTGCATAATCGCAGCGTAAGCAGTGTTATTGCAGTTGCGAATGCCCTCGGGATAGAAGCAGTCGCCAATGGAGATCACCTTTGGCGCTGCACCCTGGAATGCATCGGCGGAAAGCGCCTGTCTGCCGCCGGAAATCACCACGGAGTCACAGGTTATGGTCCGAGTCTCGTGGGGCAGCTTGGACTTATCCACTACAGGCATGGGAGGAGGACCGCCGGGACCCTCATGCCCCTCGCCGTTTTCCTCCTCAAAGGCTGCATGGGGATCGAAGGGCTCCTGACGAGGCGGGAAGCCCTCAGGACGGGAGTCGGGCATTACAGAGGGCGCGCCCTCCTTCTGTCCCATCATCATAAACATCATGCCGAAGTCGCCCTCGAACTTTGGAACATCCAGCGTCACATCCAGCGTCACGCTGTTGGGGGTCACCTGAACGGTTTTTGCGTTGTCGATGTAAGAGAAATTGGGCTCGTTTTCATAGTCCAGCTCCGTTGCCCGCTTGGAATGGGGATCGTCAAAGAGCTTGATGTCGCCGCGGGTGACCAGCGTGGTCTTATGACCTGCCTTTGCCAGATACAGCGCAGCCTCCCGTCCGGTATCGCCGCCGCCGATGACCACAACATTGTGTCCCAGCTTCTGCTCTTTCCCGAACACGTCTTCCGCCAGATAAATCCCGCTGTCATCAGCGCCCTCCACGGGAATTCGCTTGGCAGTGGAGCCAAGGGCGGCGATAATCACATCATAGCCCTGCGCCTTCAGCAGCTCGGGGGTGGCTTCGGTGTTCAGCTGCACAGTGACATTGGACTTGCCGATTTCACGAATCAGCCAGTTCTTATAATCCTTGAGATTCCACTTGAAGTCTACAAAGTCCGCAAATTTCAGCTGACCGCCCAGCGTGCCGGATTTTTCATACAGCGTAACTGTATGTCCCTGCTCCGCGCCGAACAGTGCCGCACGCATACCCGCAGGACCGCCGCCGACGACCGCAATGTTCTTCTTCTCACCGGAGGGGTGGAACATCCGGTCCAGCATATGATGATACCCGGCAAGGGGATTCACGGCGCAGAAGCTGCCGTGACAGCCGTTGCACAGCAGGCAGGGGGTGATATCTTCCCCATGCCCGGCTTTGATTTTGTCATAATAATGCTCGTCGCAGATAAATGCCCGCGCCATGGAAACGCAGTCGCATTTTCCCTCGGCAATAAACCGGTCAATGAGATCAGAATCGTGGAAGCCGCCCACAGGAGAGAATGTGCATTGAATGCCGCGCGCCTTGGCAGCTGCTGCAAATTGCAGATTATAGGGCGCTTCCTTATTGAGGTTGTGGCTGTTCACATGGGTATAGGAGCCATCCCAGCCGCGAATCTGGAAAATGTCCACCAGACCCTCGCAGAGCTTGCAGTAGGTGAGCCAATCCTCCAGGGTATAGCCGCCCTCTTCGGTGGCGGAGGTTTGACATTCAATCAGGAAATCCTGACCGCAGGCTTCCTTGATCCGGCGGAAGACCTCCAGCGTCAGAGCGGCACGCTCGGTCATGGTTTTTCCGCCATATTTGTCGGTACGGTGGTTGAACCAGGGACTAAGACTACAGGCAAGAATGCTGCCGCGATAGCAGGCGTAGATGGTAACGCCGTCAAAGCCCATGCCCTTGAAATAGACGCTGGCGTTGACGAAATCCTGAATCATCCCCTCCAGACGCTCTGCGGTGATGGCAGGCTTTTCAAAGAGGTTGGCGGAATAGTCGCCGGTCATGGGGATGGCATTCCAGTCGGGAACATCGGAAATCATCACATTCTGCGGCTCGATTGCCATCATCGAGGCGGTTGCCAGACTGCCCTGGGCATGGATTTTGTCAATGATGTCCATATAGGCTTTGCGGCTCTGGGGATCGTCCATGTGGCAGGGAGCCATACGGCTGTAGTTGCCGTCGCAATCAGGCAGGGCACCGACGCCGACGCAGACCAGTGCTGCGCCATTCCGTGCCAGATGCTCATAGAAGGGACCGGAAAGCTCCGGCTCCATTTCATCAGAGGAGACGCACTTGGAATTGAGCATGCGGTTTTTCAGGGTAACGTTTCCGATTTTCAGCGGGGAAAGCAGGTGCGCATAGGGTGACATATGCTTCATCCTTTCTGCAATTGAGTAGGGAGCGAAATCATAACAAATGATATTCTGGTGATATACTATACCGGTTCGAGCCCAAAGAAAAGGGCTGATTTTTGCTGCCCGTGACCTTTTCTGCGCTGATGGGGCTGATTTCCGGTTTTCACACGGGCGCACCGGGAAATCTGTTTTATGAGGTGTGCAAAAAGAGCGATGCAAGCACTGCATCGCTCCTTTTGCGTGATCTGACCTATAAGCCGGGTTCTGTAATCGACAGCCATCTATCTAGGCGCATTGTTGCCAATACGCTCCAGCCACCTAAGCGGAAGCAGCCGGGCAAGCCTTGCTTCCATTGCGGTGTTGCTCCGGATAGAGTTTACAGGGCTGCGCGCTTTCACACGGCAGCCGGTGAGCTCTTACCTCGCCTTTCCACCCTTACCCTTGGCGCGCCAGTGCACTATCATGCGAGCGTAGAAGCTCATAAAGGTTGACATAGTGATGGCGAACACCAATGGCGGTATATCTCTGTTGCACTTTTCCTGTAGTCGCCTACGGCGGGCGTTACCCGTTATCCTTGCCCTATGGAGCCCGGACTTTCCTCACAGGGGGCCTTTCGGCACACCCTCCGCGGCTGTCCGGTCAGGTCACGCCCATTATCATACTGTAATTCTCGGGTATTGTCAAATGCTTTAGTCGATAAAATAAAGGAAGGCTCGGCTTCCCGGACAAATTCGTTGCAAAATATGGCGCTTTCGTGTACAATATAACATTGCCTATATAAAATATAATAAGGACTGATCGACATGACAGTAAACGAATATTTTGAAGCCCTAAAGGGAAAACGGGTCTGCGTGATCGGACTTGGCATCAGCAACCGCCCGCTGGTTAAAATGCTTTTGGACCGCGGCATTCCGGTGGAGTGCCGGGACCGTACCCCCAGAGAAAAGCTGCTGCCGGAGGTGTTGGAGCTGGAGCGTCAGGGGGCAAAGCTGACCCTGGGCGACGAATATCTGGAGCAGATCGAAGCGGACGTGGTATTCCGCACTCCCGGACTCAACGCCTTCTGCCCCCAGCTCATGGCGCTGCGGGAAAAGGGCTGCGTGGTCACTTCTGAAATGGAGGCGTTCTTTGCGGTTTGCCCCTGCACCATTTTCGGCGTTACCGGATCTGACGGAAAAACCACAACCACAACCCTGATTGCAAAGCTCTTGGAGGGTGCGGGGAAGACCGTCTACTGCGGCGGCAATATCGGAACGCCGCTGCTGCCCTTAGCGGAGAAGATGCATAAGGACGACGTAGCTGTGGTAGAGCTTTCGTCCTTCCAGCTCATGGGCATGACCCAGAGTCCCCATGTGGCTGTGGTGACGAACCTTTCTCCCAACCATCTGGATATCCACAAGGACATGGAGGAATATGTGACCGCAAAGGAGAACATCTATCTCCATCAAACATGTGCGGATACCGTGGTTCTGAATCTGGACAATGAGATTACAAACAGCTTTGTGTCCAAGGCAAAGGGCAATGTGATACAGTTTTCTCGGGTTCGTCGTCCGGAAAAGGGCTATTATCTCCGAAATGACGGCGTAATCTGCCGGGTGGAGTATGATACGGAAACAGAGCTGTTCCCTGCAAGCGAGATCCTGATTCCCGGCGTCCATAACATTGAAAACTATATGGCGGCATTCTGCGCGGTAGACGGTCTGGTGCCGGTTTCCGTGATGGAGCAGCTGGCAAAGACCTTTGGCGGCGTTGCCCATCGGATCGAGCTGGTACGGGTGAAGGATGGCGTAAAGTATTACGACAGCTCGATTGATTCCTCCCCCAACCGCACCCGCGCTGCACTTCGCAGCTTCCATCAGAAGGTGATTATGGTAGCAGGCGGCAAGGATAAGGGCATTGGTTATGACGATCTGGGACCTGACCTTCAGGCGCATGTGAAGCTGCTGGTGCTCACCGGCATGACTGCGGGAAAAATCCGTGCGGCGGCGGAAAAAGCCCCCGGTTATAACGGAACGAATCCGGAGATCATAGATGTAGAAGGATTTGACGATGCCATTCGTGCCGCTGCTGCCCGGGCGAAGGAGGGAGATGTGGTGATTCTGTCTCCTGCCAGCACCTCCTTTGACCGGTTCCGGAATTTCGAGGAGCGGGGCGATCGTTTTAAAAAGGTTGTGATGGAGCTTTGATGGAGCTTTCTGAGGTATTGACAGTCCTGTCCCGGGCAAACGGTGTTTCCGGGCAGGAGGATGGGTCTGCTGCGGCGGCAAAGACATTTTTAAGCCCTCTGGTAGATCGAGTTGAGATGACACCTCTGGGCAATCTCATCGGCTATCGGGCGTCTAGACATGCGGACGCAAAAACGGTGCTGCTGGATGCCCATTTGGATCAGGTGGGTCTGGTGGTAACCGGGCAGAAGGACGGACGCTTAACCTTTACCGGCGGCGTTGGGGGCGTGGATGACCGGATGCTCCCAGGGCTTCAGGTGATGGTGCTGACGGAGCCGGTGCACTATGGCGTCATTTCCTGCGGCGAGCCTGGAATGGATGAGGACAAGCCCATTGCCCGAACGGACCTGCGGATTGACTGCGGCATTTCAGAGGAAGAAGCAAAAGCGATTCCAGTGGGTACCCGCATTGCCTATGCCACCGATCCGTGGTCCGTGGGCACGCACTTTTTCGGAAAATCTCTGGACAATCGCAGCTGCTATCTTTCTCTGCTGCGTGCTATGGAGCTGACAAAGGACGAAGAACTGCCTGTGAATGTTGCGGTCCTGGGCAGCGTACAGGAGGAGCAGGGGGGACTGGGTGCACTGACCGGCGCTTATGCCATTCATCCGGATGTGGCGCTGGTGGCGGATGTGACCTTTGGCGACAGTCCGGATTCCCCTAAGGGCTTTCCGTTGGGCTGCGGTGCTGCCATTGGCTACAGTCCGGTGCTGGACCGGGACTACACCCTAAGGCTCCAGCGGTTGGCACAGCAGCATAACATCCCCCATGTCCGAGAGGTGATGTCTGGCAGCACGGGCACCAATTCCATGCATACGCAGATTGCGGGAGAAGGAGTGCCTTCGGTGCTTCTGTCTCTGCCCCTCCGATATATGCATACGCCCGTGGAGGAAATTGATCTTCGGGATGTGGAGGCAGTGGCGCAGCTGATTGCGGCATTCCTCCGGAGCTTTGGAGAGGAGGAGAAGTCATGCTGACGACCATCAAGACCCTGTCCCAGTTGACGGCGCCCTCCGGTTGGGAGCATAGCGCGCGGGCGTATATTCAGAATTTTGCCGCGCAGCGGGGATTGTCCTGCACGGTGGACCGGCTGGGCAACCTCCTGGTTCAGGTACCTGGGAAAAAGGCGCCCAGAGAGCCGATTTTGCTGGCGGCGCATTTGGACGAGCCGGGCTTTATGGTGGAGGAAATCACCAAGGAGGGGCTGTTGAAATTCGGCCTGATGGGCAGCATTGCCCGCCGGAATATTCTAGGCAGACAGGTGCTTGCGGGTGACGGAGCCTATCGCGGTGTGGTTGGACTCAGACCCATTCATTTGACCACCGCGGAGGAGCGGAAAAAGCTCCCGAAGGTGGAGGATTTGTATATTGACCTGGGGTTTTCGGATCAGAAGGATACGGAAGCTCATATTCAGCCCGGAGAATCCGGCGTATTTGCAGAGCCGTTCCGGGTACTGGGAAACCGTATTCTGGGGAAAGCCATGGGACGGAGTGTCAGCTGCGGCGTTCTTATGAAGCTCATGGAGCGGGAGCTGCCGGTGGATGTGACCATGGCGTTTGCGGTGCAGCATCAGGTGGGCTGCCGCGGAGCTTATGGCGTTGGTGCGGAGCAGCAGGACGGTGTCTGCGTGGTACTGGATCTTTGCCCGGTAACATCGGAGCAGGAGCAGCTGCCCAAGCTGGGCATGGGACCGGTGATTCCGCGAATGGACAAAAATGCGATGTTCGATGTCCAATTGACAAAAGCATTGATTGCGGCAGCAAGGGAGATTCCGGTGCAGCGGATTGCCCGGGCGGAAACAGCCGGAGACGGCGGCGCGATTCAGCGGTCCGGCTGCGGGAAACGGGTTGCCGCCCTGTATTGCCCGGTTGCTTATGAAAAGGCGCCTTGCCAGATGATTGATCCGAAGGATGCGGAGCAAATGGTGTCGGCTTTGACGGCATTTTTAGAGGAGGCAGCAGGATGATGGAAACACTGAAAACACTGACGGCGCTCTATGGTCCCTCCGGAAATGAGGAGGAGGTCCGTGCCTGGATTTTAAAGAAGCTGCAAGACCGGAACATTGACGCCAAAACCGATGCGCTGGGCAATATTGTGGCGAAAATCGGCGGCAGCGGCAAAAAGCTGGTGTTTTCCGCCCATATGGACACCGTTGGACTGATGCTCACGGAGATCGACAAGGACGGCTATGGAAAATTTCCCGCCATTGGCTGGCTGGACCCTGCTACCATTGCCCATACTCCGGTACGCTTTGAAAACGGAACGGTGGCTGCCATCTGCATTCAGGACGATAAGGTGGGCAAGGAGCTCAAGGCAAAAGACCTGTATCTGGACTTTGGCACCGGCTCAAAAGAGGAAACGGAGCAGCTGGTATCGGTTGGAGATACGGCGGCATTTGTGCCCCGGTTTATGGAATCCAAAAAACGCATTCTGTCCACGTTCCTTGATAACCGCGCCGGATGCGCCATTCTGCTGGATGCACTGGATGAAATGAAGAACCTGAAAAACGAGGTTTATTACGTCTTTTCTGTACAGGAGGAGGTTGGAACCCGTGGTGCAGGTCCCGCAGCATTCGGAATTCAGGGAAGCATTGGTATTGCAGTGGATGTGACCGCGGTGGACGATGTGCCGGGTTCCATTCACGACGGCACTGCGGTATTGGGAAAGGGCGCCGGCGTAAAGATTCTCGATCACAGCGCCCTGAGCCGTCCGGAGCTGATTGCCGCCATGGACGAGATCGCAAAAGCACATGAGATTCCCGTACAAAAGGACATTATGACCGGCGGCGGAACCGATGCAGGTTCCATGGCGCAGTCCGGACCGGGTATGACGGTAGGCGGCATTTCGCTTCCGTGCCGGTATACCCATGCACCCATTGAGGTGTGCGATAAAAAAGATATGGAAGCCTGCGTCCGTCTGGTGGCGGCGCTGGCAGAAACGGAGTTATAACATGGTTTCAGCGGAAACAAGAATCCTTGGACAGAAGGTAACGGAAAAGGCAAAGCCGATTTTTGACCGAATTGATGCCGTTGCCGAGAAAAACGCCGAAAAAATGCTGGAGGCGTTTCAGGAGTATCGGGTCAGTGCTGCCCATCTGGTGGGAACCACGGGCTACGGCTATGACGATCTGGGCAGAGATACCCTGGACAAGATTTTTGCCCGGGTGTTCCGGGCGGAAGCCGGCTTGGTGCGCAGCCAGTTTGTCAATGGAACCCATACCATCACCTGCGCACTTATGGGCATTCTGCGCCCGGGCGACACGGTGATTTCGGCGTTTGGCGCACCCTACGATACCCTTCAGAGCGTTTTGGGCATCACCGGTAACGCACCCGGCAACTTCCGTGAGATGGGCATTACCTACCGGCAGGTGGATATGACCCACGACCTGCACCCGGATATCCCGGAAATCTGTCGTGCAGTGCAGGAGCCCCATGCAAAGCTCCTGATGATTCAGCGCTCCCGGGGCTATTCCCTCCGGGCGGCGCTGACGGTACGGGAGATCGGCGAGATCATTGCGGCAGCCAAGGGGGCAAATCCGGATATTCTGGTGTTTGTGGACAACTGCTACGGTGAATTCGTAGAGGACATAGAGCCAACCGAGGTTGGAGCAGACATTATGGCAGGCTCCCTGATTAAAACCCCCGGCGGCGGAATTGCGCCCACCGGCGGCTATATCGTGGGTCGTGAAGACCTGGTAGAAGCGGCTGCCATGCGGCTGACCTGCCCGGGCATCGGACGGGAATGCGGCTGCACCCAGGACGTCAACCGGCTTTTGTATCAGGGCTTCTTCATGGCGCCCCATGTTACGGCGCAGGCACTGAAAACAGCGGTATTCTGCGCCGGTGCCATGGAGGAAAAGAGCTTTGAAACCTCTCCTGCCATGGACGCCGTGCGGGGGGATATTGTCCAGACCGTAAAGTTCGGCAGACCGGATCTGATGCGGGCGTTTTGCCGCGGCGTTCAGATGGGCGCGCCGGTGGACTCCTATGTAACGCCGGAGCCCTGGGATATGCCCGGCTACGAGGATCAGGTGATTATGGCGGCAGGCGCATTTGTTCAGGGCGCATCCATTGAGCTAAGCGCCGACGGTCCCATGCGGGAGCCCTATATGGCGTATCTCCAGGGCGGCATTACCTATGAGTCCGGCAAGCTGGGCATTCTCCTGGCGCTGGAGCAGCTGAGTCGGCTTGAGGAAAAGGCATGAAGATATTTGACTGGCATCGGGAAAAACGCTGGACCCACTGCACGGCGGTGATTGTAGCGGCAGGCAGCGCCACACGGATGCGGGGCGTGGACAAGATTATGGCGAACCTGAACGGCGAGCCGGGGATTGCCCATACCATCCGCAGCTTTGAGCATGCCCGTTGTATTGACGAGATCGTGGTGGTAGCCCGAGAGGACCGGCTGGAGCAAATGCGCCAGCTGGTGGAGGAAAAGGGCTTTACCAAGGTCAGCGCCACTGTGGCAGGCGGCAAGGACCGGATGGAATCGGTGCAGGCAGGGCTGAATGCTGCCAGCCGGGAGACGGTTTTGGCGGCGATTCAGGATGGAGCCAGACCGCTGGTGACGGAGGATATGATCTGCCGTACCGTGGATATGGCGCTTTCCTACCATGCCGCTGCCCCTGCGATTCCCGTAAAGGACACCATTAAGGTGGTAGGAGAGGACGGCAGAGTGGAAAGCACGCCGGACCGCGCTACCCTTCGGGCGGTGCAGACGCCGCAGGTATTTGACCGGGATCTTCTGGTGGCTGCATGGCAGCGGGCGAAAAAGGAAAAACTCCAGTATACCGACGATTGCAGTGCCATGGAGGGACTGGGCGTCCATGTTTACCTTACGGAGGGCAGCGAGGAAAACTTAAAGATCACAACACCGCTGGATCTTAAAATTGCAGAACTGATTATGGAAGGGAGAAACGCGGCATGCGAATCGGACACGGCTATGACGTCCACAAGCTCATCGAAGGACGCAAACTGATTCTCGGCGGCATTGAGGTGCCCCATACCCTGGGACTTCTGGGGCATTCCGATGCGGACGTGTTGACCCATGCGGTGATGGATGCGCTGCTGGGTGCTGCTGCATTGGGGGACATCGGACAGCATTTTCCGGACAACGACGACCGGTACCTGGGTGCGGACAGCACGGTGCTCCTGGGGCATGTGATGGAGCTGATTCGGGAAAAGGGCTACCGCGTGGGCAATGTGGACGCCACCATCATTGCCCAAAAGCCTAAGCTGATGCCCTATCTTCCCTTAATGCGGAAAAAGCTGGCGGATGTGATGGAGATTCAGGAGGATCAGCTGAACCTCAAGGCAACGACGGAGGAGCAGCTGGGCTTTACCGGGCGGCAGGAGGGAATTTCAGCGCATTGCGTCTGCCTGCTGGAAGAAATGTGACAAATTTTGCGGAAAAATCATATCATGCTCATGGAGGGGATTCTATGAGCATGATTTTTTTCACCTTTCGGGCGCAAACCGGCGCTCGAAACGGCGCGATGATACTGGGCAGGGCGGGAATTCAGGGCACAGTGGGGCGTACACCGGGGTTCTTATCCACCGGCGGCTGCGGCTATGGCATTCGAGTTCCAGCAAGAGACGGACAGCGGGCTGCGGCTGAGCTGCGGGCTGGGGGCTATCCCTATGAACGAAGCTACTGGCTGGAGGGGAACCGGGGTAGGGAGGTGGAGCTGTGATTTATCTGGACAATGCTGCGACTTCGCTGCCAAAGCCCAAGAGCGTGGAGCGTGCCATGGTTTGGGGGCTGAATCAGCTTCCGTCGCCGGGACGTGGAAGCAGCTCAGGGGCAGAGGCGGCGGCAGAGGTGCTGTTTTCCCTGCGGATGGAAGCAGGGGCGCAGTTTCACTGTCAGTCGGAACAGGTGATTTTAACCACCTCCTGTACCCACGGGTTGAATATCGCCATCAAATCACTGGTGAATCCGGGGGATCGGGTGGTGGTTTCCTGTATGGAACACAACGCGGTCATGCGTCCGCTGCATGCCATCGGTGCGGAAATCCATGTGGCAGGGAAACGCCTATTTGACAGCGATGCGCTGCTGGCAGAGTTGGAGCGGCTGCTGACGCCGGACACAAAG
>CAJKNS010000062.1 GCA_905201305.1 uncultured Eubacteriales bacterium | reverse complement strand
GCAAGTTCCGCTACAGCCATCTGGCGGGCGCGCTGACCTTCATCCCTTACGGCACAATGGTCGACCATTTCCAACATATCGTTTATGAGCACCCAGAGCTGACCCCGGCCCAGCGCCACGAGGAGTGGAAGAAGCTGGCCGCCATCTACCAGCCCTGGATGCGCCTGGACGGCGAGATCCCCTTCTATGGTGCGGGCGAGTACTGGCAGCGCCAGATGCACATCTACCAGAGCCCGTTCTACTACATTGACTACTGCCTGGCGCAGACCGTCAGCCTGCAATTCTGGGCGATGCTGCAAAAGGATCGCGCTGACGCTTGGGCACACTACATGGCCTACACCAAGCAGGGCGGCAGCCGCACCTTTACCGAGCTGCTGAAAAATGCCGGTATGGAGAGCCCCTTTGAGGAGAAGTGCCTGAGAACCGTTGCCCAGACCGCCAAGGATTATCTGGAACGCTTTGATCTCAGCGTGCTTGCGTAACCCGTGAATCGAAACAAAAGACATTCCAAGCTGGAGTATTTCCAGCGCAATGCGGCAGGGGAGTATATTTACACCGGAAAGCATATGTCCTATGTCTCCACCGAAAAGAGCCGGAAGCGGCTGCTCCTTGAGCTGTGGGGACTGGGCACTGCTGGAACGATTTGCCTGCTGCTCAGCGGCTTTTTGCCGCTCCGGAGCTTCCGCGGCTGCTTCTATGTGCTGCTGCCCTATATGATTGCGCTGGTTGCGGCGATCTCCTGCCTGTGGACCATCGGCGAATTGACGGGCGGCGGCGATCCGCTGCGGCAATATGTCCATGACGCTACTGTGTTAAAGCTTCCTGGTCGGGCGATGGTGTCCGCTGTGGCTGCGCTGGCGTGTATATCGGGCGAAATTGTTTCCTGCGCCTTAAACGGGGCAGACGGAGAAATCGGAGCCCTGATTGCGTTTTTTCTGCTCCTGGCGGTTGGAGCCGGGGCAATGGTGCTGCTGCGCCGGCGTATTCGCGGTGCGGTCTGGCAGATAACCGGCTAAACGTTCGTTTCCGGATTTTTCAGGGGAATAGGAGATTGACATAAGCTGTTGATTCCCTTATAATGGGACAGTCTGGCGCAAATTTTTGCGGCTGATTTCCACAGAAAGGGCGCCCTTTCTGAATTCCTGCTTGCAGGAATTATCCTTCATTGTGAACCGCGGACCGATTGTCCGTTTATGTTCAATATTTTTAAGGAGGAATTCTTAACATGAAAAACAAGTCCAAGCTGCTTGCGCTGCTTCTGGCTGTTTGCATGTGCGTTGGTCTTTTGGCTGGCTGCGGCGACAATGCTGCATCCACCGGAAGCGCCGCACCTGCCAGCGCTCCGGAAGCTGCTGGCTCTGACGCTGCTGAAGGCGTTGAGACCAGTGCCAGCAATGACGGCACCCTGGTAGCTGCTGCTACTGGATTCGAGAGCAAGTTCTCTCCATTCTTTGCAGCAAATGCTGACGACCAGCGTGTCACCGACATGACTCAGGTGTCCCTGCTCACCGTGGACCGCGTATCCAATCCCGTGCTCAACGGCATCGAGGGTGAGACCCGCAGCTACAACGGCACCGATTACACCTACTATGGTCCCGCTGACTTCGTTGTCACTGAGAATGATGACGGCACTGTTTACTACGACATTACCATGCGCGACGACATCAAGTTCTCCGATGGCACCACCGCAGACATCGACGACGTGATCTTCTCCATGTACGTATATGCAGACCCCACCTATGACGGCTCCGCTACCATCTACTCCTGCCCCATCGAGGGTATGGACGACTACCGGAACGGCATGGGCACCCTGGCTGCACTGCTGGCTGAGGCTGGTGAGGACAACAAGGACTTCACCAACTGGACTGAGGATCAGCAGAAGGCATTCTGGGACGCTGTGAACGACGGCGGCGTGAAGTTTGCACAGGAGATCGTGGACTATGTTGCCTCCATGGGCGGCGACGGCAGCGATGCCGAGTCCTCCGCTATGACTGTTGCTGAGGCTGCTTCCCAGTGGGGCTTTACCCTGGACGACGACGCAACCGTAAAGGACTTCTTCCTGGCAATCGGCGATCAGTACGGCTGGAACTTCTCTCAGATGGAAGCTGAGACTGCCGGTTCCGCTCTGTCCGACCTGATTCCCGCTGATGTATATGATTACTCCACCGTAGGTGTTGAGACCGGCAAGTCTGCCGACCACATCTCCGGTATCCAGAAGACCGGCGACTACAGCATGCGTGTTGTGGCAACCGAGGTTGACGCTACCCTGATTTATCAGCTGTCTCTGCCCATTGCTCCTCTCCACTACTATGGCGACGAGAGCAAGTACGATTACGACAACAACAAGTTCGGCTTTGACAAGGGCGACCTGTCCATCGTCAGAGAGAAGACCACCCAGCCTCTGGGCGCTGGTCCCTATGTCCTCAAGAGCTTTGAGAACGGCACCGTTTACATGGATGCCAACCCCACCTACTACAAGGGCGAGCCCAAGACTGCTCACCTGAACTTCCTGGAGACCCAGGAGGCAGATAAGGTTACCGGCGTTGAGGCTGGCACCCTGGATATCTCCGATCCTTCCTACTCCACCGAGGTTGCTGACCAGATCGCTCAGTACAACGGCGGCGATGACAGCATGGACGGCTCCGTTATCACCACCCGTCTCATCGACTACCGCGGCTACGGCTACATCGGCATTTCCGCTGACAATGTGAAGGTCGGCAACGATCCTGCTTCCGAGGAGTCCAAGGACCTGCGTAAGGCAATCGCTACCGTTCTGGCTGCTTACCGTGACGAGGGCATCAGCTCCTACTACGGCAACACCGCTTCCGTTATCAACTACCCCATCTCCAACACCTCCTGGGCTGCTCCTCAGGTCACTGACGACGGCTACACCGTGGCTTACTCCGTAGACGTAGACGGCAACCCCATCTACACCGACGGCATGAGCCAGGAGGATAAGTATGATGCAGCTCTGCAGGCTGCTCTGGGCTACTTCGAGAAGGCTGGCTACACCGTGAAGGACGGCAAGCTGACCGCTGCTCCCGAGGGCGCAAAGCTGGAGTACCAGGTGAACATCGGTGCTGGCGGCGCTGGCGATCACCCCTCCTTCCTGCTGCTGAAGAATGCTGCTGACGCATTCAAGAAGATCGGCTTCACCCTGACCGTCAACGACCTGGCTCAGGCTGCTGACCTGTATGCCTCCTACCAGACCGGCGTTGCCGATATGTGGTGTGCTGCATGGCAGTCCTCCGCCGATCCCGACATGTTCCAGCTGTATCATTCCGAGGGCGCTACCAACTACTATAAGATCAACGATGCTGAGCTGGACGAGCTGATTGTTGACGCTCGCAGCTCCACCGATGAGACCTTCCGTAAGGGCCTGTACAAGGCTGCTATGGAAATCATCATGGATTGGGGCGTTGAGGTTCCCGTATACCAGCGTTCCGAGGCTTACATTGTCTCCACCGAGCGCGTGGATGTCAGCTCCCTGCCCACCGATATGACTCCTTACTGGGGCTGGAATGCTGAGGTTGAGAACATCGTTGTAAAGTAATCAGCGGTTTTCCTACACGCAATGAAACCCTACACGGTCCCCTGCCCCTTCGGGGGCAGGGTGACAGTGACTTCGGATACGAGGCTGCCGCTCTGCTCAGAGGCGGAGCGGCAGCCTGATATGCGAAGCGTTTAGGGAACAAGAGCATATTAAAACTACTAGAGATATATTGGACCAATATGTCGAAATACGGAGGGATTTCCTTGCGAAAGTATGTCGTCAAAAGAATCCTGCTGTCTGTCTTGATTCTAATCTGTGTGACATTCATTATCTATGGACTCCTGCGATGCCTCCCAAGCTCCTATGTGGAGAATATGGCAATGCAGCTGTCCACAAAGCCCGGCGCAAAGAGCTATGACGAGTGGCTCAGTCAGCTCAATGCGGCGTATGGTCTGGACAAGGGCATTATACCCGGCTACTTTACCTGGCTTGGGGATGCGGTTCGTGGTCACTTCGGCGATAGCTGGAAGTACACCGTGCCCGTTACCCAGAAGTTTGGCGAAACCATTTGGCTGAGCTTTATTATGGGTCTGATTTCCTTTGCACTGGAGCTGGTGATTGCCATTCCCCTGGGCATCATTGCTGCAACTAAGCAGTATTCCAGAACGGACTATGCCATTACCACCTTCTCGCTGGTGGGTATTTCCCTGCCTACCTTCTTCTTTGCCACCCTGCTGAAGCTGTTCTTCTCGGTAAAGCTGGGCTGGTTTGACCTCTACGGTCTGGTGGGACGAGATTATGCCCAGCTGAGCAGCTGGGGGCAGTTCTGGGATAAGGCAAACCATCTGGTGCTGCCCATTGTAACGCTGGTGATTGTATCGGTTGGTTCGCTGATGCGCTATACCCGCACCAATATGCTGGAGGTACTCAACGCCGACTACATCCGCACCGCCCGGGCAAAGGGACTTTCGGAGCATAAGGTCATTTACCGCCATGCCTTCCGGAACACCCTGATTCCCCTGGTGACCATCATCGGCGGCAGCCTGCCCGGTCTGTTCTCCGGCGCACTGATTACCGAGACGCTGTTTATGATTCCCGGTATTGGCTATGCCTCTTATCAGGCGATGGTTTCCGGCGATATTCCGTTCTCCATGTTCTACATGACGTTTATTGCCATTCTGACCCTGATCGGTAACCTGCTATCCGACATCCTGTACGCCGTGGTCGACCCGCGGGGACGCATTGCGTGAGAAAGGAGCGTGACTTGTTGTGAAGGATAATCGAGAGGAACTGAAAAACAAGGACGCTCAGGAAACTGAGAACCTTTCTCTGAACGATGACCGCCGTGTTAAGGTCCTGTCTCCCGGCGCGTTGGTAGCAAAGCGTTTTTTCCGGAACCGGCTGGCAGTGGTCGGTCTTACGATGCTGATTGCCATGTTCCTGTTCTCCTTCCTGGGCGGCGTCATCAGCCCCTATAAGGAGGATCAGCAGTTCTACACCTACACCTATATGGATCAGGAGTATGTAGGCGTGGTCAAGAATAAGGACTTCCGTTACGCCGTTGCAGACGGGCAGAAGTTTGGCTCCGCCGAGCAGGCACAGTTCCTGCTGGCGCAGATGAAGGGCAAGGAGTCCTTCGATTATAAGGACGTAACCTATGAGGTTACTGCCGAGGGCGATGAACTCTATACCATCACCTCCGGCGGTCAGGATATTGCCATTGCCTATAAGGACATTGTCAGCGCCGCAGACGGTGAGGCAGAGCCCAGCTTTACCCTGAAAAAGGCTGCTCTGACTGCTTATGTGAATGGCGAAAGCAGCCTTGAGGCAGACGGCAGGACCTATTCCTTGGATGAAGACGGAAACATTCTGGACGGGGATCAGCTTCTGGGCTACATCAGCCGCTTTGTGGTACAGAGCAAGGAAAACGGTGTTGTCATCAGCCGTGACTTTAAGGAAAAGCTGGAAGAAGCCATTGACGCCGGCAATGAGGAGTTCGTCTACACCGACAGTGAGGGGCAGGAAGCCACCTATACCATTACCTATCAGGCGGACACCGACAGCTGGTCTGTGCTCCAGAGCACCAAGACCTATGTGTACGACCGCTATGCCTCTCCATCCAAGGAGCACTGGCTGGGCACCGACACCTCCGGTATGGACATGCTCACCCGTCTGATGTACGGCGGCAGAGTTTCGCTGATTATCGGCTTTATCGTTGTGTTTATTGCAGCGTTCCTGGGCGTTATCTTAGGCGGCGTATCCGGATATTTTGGCGGCTGGGTGGACAACCTGATTATGCGTATTGTAGATATCTTCTACTGCATCCCCTCTACGCCGCTGATTATTATCCTGGGCTCTGCCATGGACGCCATGCAGGTAGACCCCAAGATCCGTATGCTGTATCTGATGCTGATTCTGGGCTTCCTGAGCTGGCCCTCCATTGCCCGTCTAGTGCGCGGACAGATTTTGTCCCTGCGTGAGCAGGAGTTCATGACGGCAACTGAGGCATGCGGCATCAGCGTTTCCCGTCGGATTTTCCGGCACCTGATTCCCAACGTCATTCCCCAGCTGATCGTTACCTGCACCATGAGCCTTGGCTCCACCATTCTGACCGAGGCAACCCTGAGCTTCCTGGGACTGGGCGTTAAGTTCCCCTTCGCCTCCTGGGGCAACATCATCAACGATGTCAACAACGCCTTTGTTATGACCAACTATCTGTTCATCTGGATTCCTGCCGGCATCTGCCTGCTGATTACGGTCCTGGGCTTTAACTTCGTGGGCGACGGTCTTCGGGATGCATTTGATCCCAAGATGAAGCGATAAGGAGGAAACCGCAGTGGCTAAAAAACAGACAGAAGGCTATATGTCCGCCAAAGAATCCCGTCGGATTTCCAAAGAGAATCGTAAGATTACCAATCAGTTTGAAAAGCAGCGGAAGCGTAAAAACGTGCCCGAGAGCGAATACCTCACCACCATGCACGATCCCCAAAATGCGGTGGAATTTGACAATCTTCACACCTATTTCTTCACGGACACCGGCACGGTAAAGAGCGTAGACGGCGTGACCTTCGATGTGCCCATTGGCAAGACCGTGGGTGTCGTGGGTGAGTCCGGCTGTGGCAAGTCCGTCACCAGTCTGAGCCTGATGCAGCTGATTCAGCGCCCCCAGGGACAGATTGTGGAGGGCGAAATTCGCCTGAACCTTGGCAATGGCAAGGCATATGACATTGTAAAGACCCCTCAGGAGCAGATGCAGCACCTTCGGGGCAACTATGTGTCTATGATCTTCCAGGAGCCTATGACCTCTCTGAACCCGGTGTTCCGCATCGGCGATCAGGTGGACGAGGTCATTGCCCTCCATGACGGCGAGAATAAGAGCAAGGACGAGGTCAAAAAGCGCACCATTGAGCTGCTGGAGATGGTCGGCATCGCCAACAGCCAGGGCGTTTATCGGATGTATCCCCATGAGCTCTCCGGCGGTATGCGCCAGCGCGTTATGATTGCAATGGCACTGGCATGTAATCCCAGAATTATCATCGCCGACGAGCCCACCACCGCGCTGGACGTTACCATTCAGGCACAGATTCTGGACCTGCTCCGGAATTTGAAGGATAAAATCAACTCCTCCATTATGCTCATTACCCATGACCTGGGTGTGATTGCAGAGATGGCGGACTATGTGGTGGTTATGTACGCAGGACGCGTGGTGGAAAAGGGCACGGTACAGGAGATTTTTGAGAATCCTGCCCATCCCTACACCATCGGTCTGATGGCTTCCAAGCCTGTGGTGGGCAAGAAGGTAGATCGCCTGTACTCCATTCCCGGCAAGGTGCCCAACCCGGTCAACATGCCCAACTATTGCTATTTCAAGGATCGCTGCGAAATGTGCGTAGACGCCTGCCAGGGAGAATATCCCGGCGTGGTAAAGCTGTCTGACACCCATGTGGTCAGCTGCTACCGATACTATGATAAGGGGGAAAAGTAAATGGCTAAGAACGAATCGCTTGTGATTGAAAATAACTTTACCCCCGTGGAATATGATCCCCAGTATATTCTCCAGGTCAACCACCTGAAGAAATACTTCCCCATTAAGAGCGGTATGGTGTCCAAGACCGTTGGCTACGTCAAGGCAGTGGACGGCGTTACGTTTAACTTAAAGCGCGGCACCACCATGGGTCTGGTGGGCGAGTCCGGCTGCGGCAAGACCACCACCGGACGTACTATCCTCCGGCTGTCCGGGGAAAAGACCGGCGGTCAGGTGCTCTTTAACGGCAAAGAGGTCTATGACCTTACCCCCAAAGAGATGCGCGCCATGCGGACCAAAATGCAGATCATCTTTCAGGACCCCTTCTCCAGCCTCAGCCCCCGGCTTCCCGTTGGCGAGATCATCGGTGAGGCGGTTCGGGAGCATGGACTGGTCAGCAAGGAAGAGTTTGATGATTATATCGACAATGTGATGGATAACTGCGGTTTGCAGCCCTTCCACAAGACCCGCTATCCCCATGAGTTCTCCGGCGGACAGAGGCAGAGAATCTGTATCGCCCGTGCGCTGGCGCTGAACCCTGAGTTCGTGGTCTGCGACGAGCCGGTTTCCGCGCTGGACGTTTCCATTCAGGCGCAGATTATCAACCTGCTCAAGGAGCTTCAGGATAAGTACAGCCTGACCTACCTGTTTATCTCCCATGACCTTTCCGTGGTAGAGCATATTTCCGACACGGTTGGCGTTATGTATTTGGGCAATCTGGTGGAATACGGTGCAACGGAGGATATCTTCAACCATCCGCTGCATCCCTATACCGAGGCGCTGTTCTCGGCAATTCCTGTGCCCGATCCCAATGCGCATCGAAACCGGATTGTGCTCCAGGGCACCATTCCTTCTCCCGCAAATCCGCCCAAGGGCTGTAAGTTCCATACCCGCTGCTCCAAGTGCATGGACTGCTGTAAGGAGGTTACACCGGTGCAGCGTGAGGTAGAGCCCGGGCATTATGTAGTCTGCCATCTGTATGACGATTATAAGGAAGTCGAAGAAGGCAATGGCAAGACGGAATAAGGTCTATGACGACGATGATGGGCGCACCATTGCGGACATGTCCGATGTAACCGGTCCGTCCATGTTCCTGCCCCGAAGAAGCGGGCGGCATAAGATACCTGTGGAGCAGAATGAATCCGCCTGCTCCGAGCCGGAATGGGAGCCGAAGGATCGACGGCTCTATATCTTCGGCGCACTGCGGGCAGCACTGCTCATTGCGCTGGTCTATGCGGTTGGATTTGCCCTGATTATTGGGCTGCTGTTGCTGATCTGGAAGCACTAAAAAATGACGCCTGCATTTGTTTGCAGGCGTCATTTTTGCATTATGTGCAGTTTTAGGAGAACGGAAGCCGTTTCACCGCGAATTTCCGGTAGCACACACCGGCAATCAGGCAGAGCGCAATTACCAGCCACCACCAGATATTCGAGATTTTTGTGACGTACTGAATGATTTTGAATATTGCCATGTGAATCATGAGAATCTCGCCGGAGCTTTCGCCCAGCTGCTCAAAGGGGCGCATAAGCACCTTCATGGGCGAAAAACGACGGAGCAGTGCGGCAAGGTCAGAAACCAGGATCACCAGACCGGGCGTAAATATGGCGTAAGGATACCACCACAGTCCCAGCCGGTAGCCAAGCCCCCAGCCGTCATAGCGGTAGACGATCACCATGTACCATAGTCCTAGCACCAGAAACAGATAGGAGATCAGCCGAATCCGGTTTTCGTGGGGGCATTTTTGCTGCTCCAGACGTCCAAACAGCATACCGGTGAGGAATACCATGGCGCGGCACATGAGCATGCTGGCTTTGTAGCCCGGGAAAATCCATTGAATTACTACGGTTACCATGCATAAGCCCAGCCACAGCAGCACCGGATGCTTTGTGCGGCAAAACAGTCGATAGAGGGGCACTGCCGCCAGAAAAAATGCCCAGACGGCGGAGAAATACCAGTTAAGCTGCTTATATTGCCCCAGCCACCAGCCCAAAAGGGTGATGCTGCCGAAGAATTCCTTCCAGCTTAGGTACCCGAGAAAATGCATCAGCAGGCTCCACAGTACCAAAACCGGAACCAGTCCCGGGAGAAGCCTGCGTAGGCGGTTCTTTAGATATCCCTTTCCCCCATGGGACCGAATGGAATGGCAGGCGCCCAGACCGGAGAAAAACAGAAATAAATCCACGCCGCAGCACAGGTTGTCATGAATCACCCGCAGCTTATAGTGGGAGATCACAAAGGGCGCATGGAAAATCACAACCCCCAGGATTGCCAGCCCCATCAGCAGACTGCGGCTTTCTTTGATACGGGAAAACAATGCTTATCGCTGTCCGGAGATCAGCCAGGGGGCAGGCTCCCGATCAAAGGTGCCCTTGCTATTCAGCCGGGAAACGCCAACCTGCACCATTTCCTGAATCTTCAGCCCCTGACTGGAGAAAATGCCGGGCAGGGCAGAGAGCTGATGGAAATCCAGGGTGTAGACAAAAATTCGCATTTCCGGATTCCGACCCAGCAGGAATGCAATCTCGCTGGCGGTATGCTCCGAAGCCACCAGAAATGCCAGAGAGGGAACCGGCAGCCGGGCGGAATCGCTGACACTGCCCAGACAAGTGACGTTGTTCAGACCGAAATCCTTGGCGTTTTCCTCCATGGTGGCAAGATCGCTGGGGTTGTGCTCTACGGCGATGATGGTGCCCTCGGCTGCCACCAGTGCGGCTTCCACGGCGATGCTGGCAGCACCTACGGTGAGAATGGTGTCCCGAAGCTCCACCTGGAGCTTGGACATAATCACCGAGCGGATTTCGCTGCTGACATAGCGAATGGAGCCGGCGCAGAACCGCTGATTGTCCAGACCAATCTGATAGGTGCTCCGGTAGTTCTCATTGATAATCAGCATGGCGGCGGGGGCGTTGATGCCACGGTCGATCATATCCTGAAGTTTATCGTGCTTGATGGGACCGGAGGGCTCGCTGCCCTCGTTATACAGGATGTCGCAGTCTCCCAGACCGGCGTCCCACATATCATAGAAAATGTTGGGGTGCCCGGCGTCGGTAAGCACCATGACCTGACGGGTGGACTGGACGGCGGGAATCAGGTTCTTGTTCTGCCGGGTGATGTCCAGAATCAGCAGAGTGGCAAGGTCCAGCTCGTCATATTCCGAAAAATAGCTCAGCCAGCGGAGAATGGCTGCGTTGCCGAAATCGGTTCGTTTCATAAAAGCTCCTCCTTTGGGAATCGAATGGGATTCATACCGCATATTATATCACACCTTTTTCCGGGAGAAAAGAAGTCCCGACATTTTTTGCAGATGTTTTGACTCCGCACCATTGCGCAGGGGAAAGAATTGTGATATGATGAATGCACTGAAATGAAGGAGGTATACGAATTATGGAGCTTCTGCATACATTCTTTGCACCGGATGGTCCCGGCTTCGGCGGACCTGGTGGACCCGGCGGACCCGGTGGACCTGGCGGACCTGGTGGACCCGGCGGACCCGGTG
>CAJKNS010000061.1 GCA_905201305.1 uncultured Eubacteriales bacterium | reverse complement strand
CAGATACGGTTTTTGCATAGTTGGTTGTCCCCCTTTTTGGGTGTTGGGTGCAAAAAACGCACTGCACGGGTGCAGCGCGTTTCCTGCGTCAATCCATGATCTCCACGGAGACTTTCTTGCCCTTTCTCTGGGCGACGGCCTTCATCAGGATGCGGATCTCTTTGACGATCCGGCCCTGACGGCCGATGACCTTGCCCATATCGCCGTCGGCGACGCGCACTTCAAACACGGTCTCGCCGTTGGCCTCGCGCTCGGTCACAGAGACCTCGTCCGGTTTTTCCACGAGGTTCTGCACAATATAGGTCAGAAGCTCTTTCATCTTTGGGGTCTCTCCTTATTCCGCTGCGATGGCTTTCTTGAGCAGCACACGAACGGTATCCGTCGGCTGTGCACCGTTGGCGAGCCAGTAGTTGGCGCGCTCGGCGTCGACGACGATCTTCTTGTCCGCGCTCAGCGGATCGTACGTGCCGATCTCCTCAATGCATCTGCCGTCGCGTGCGAAACGGGAGTCCGCCACCACGATGCGGTAGTAGGGGGCCTTCTTGGCGCCCATTCTGCGAAGTCTGATCTTAACCATGGGTATTTCACCTCCGTAATCTTTTTTCTCTCAAAAATCTATCGTAAAGCAATGTGCTGGTTACGAACCAGGGAAGGGGGATTATCGACGACCGAAACCACCGAAGCCCCGTTTGCCGCCCATGCCGCCAAAGCCGCCCATACCGCTCTTTTGCAGGCGCTTCATCTTTTTGCTGGCGCCGGGACCGGTGAACTGACGCATGAGCTTTTGCATGTCGTCAAACTGCTTGAGCAGGGCATTGATCTGCTGCACCTGAACGCCTGCACCGGCAGCGATTCGCTGCTTCCGGCTGTGGTTGATGACGCCGGGATTCTCACGCTCATAGGGCGTCATGGAGAGGATAATTGCCTCGGTACGGCTCAGTGCCTTTTCGTCTACCTGAACATTTTTCAGCGCACCGGCGTTCATGCCGGGCATCATGCCCAGAATATCGGTAATGGAACCCATGGATTTCAGCTGCACCAGCTGGTCGTAGAAATCCTGGAGGGTAAACTTGTTTTTCCGGAGCCGCTGCTCCAGCTCCTGTGCCTTTTTCTGATCCATGGCGGCTTCGGCTTTTTCAATCAGCGTCAGTACGTCGCCCATGCCCAGAATACGGGACGCCATACGGGAGGGATGGAAGGGCTCAATCTGATCCAGCTTTTCGCCGGTGCCCACAAACTTAATGGGCTTGCCGGTGACGGCTTTGACGGACAGGGCAGCACCGCCGCGGGCGTCGCCATCCAGCTTGGTGAGCATCACGCCGTCGATATCCAGCTGGTTATTAAAGGCGGTGGCGGCGTTGACCGCATCCTGACCGGTCATGGCGTCAACCACCAGAAGAATCTCATTGGGCTGGACGGCTTCCTTGATGTTGGAAAGCTCCTCCATCAACGCTTCGTCCACATGAAGGCGACCTGCGGTGTCCAGAAACACCATGTCGAAGCCTTCCTTTTTGGCATGCTCTACCGCAGCCTTGGCAATGTCAACGGGATTGGCAGTGCCCATCTGGAACACCGGGATCCCAAGCTGACTGCCGACCACCTCCAACTGCTTGATGGCAGCGGGACGATAGACGTCGCAGGCAACCAGCAGCGGCTTTTTGCCGTCCTTTTTCATGAGTCCGGCAAGCTTTGCACCGTTGGTGGTTTTACCGGCGCCCTGAAGACCCACCAGCATCACAACCGTGGGGGGCTTGGAGGAAATGGCGATTTTGGCATTCTCGCTGCCCATCAGCGCAACCAGCTCTTCGTTGACGATCTTGACGATCATCTGGGCAGGAGTCAGGCTTTCCAGCACATCGCTGCCCACGGCACGCTCGGTGACCTTTTTGACAAAGTCCTTGACGACCTTGTAGCTGACATCGGCTTCCAGCAGCGCCAGCCGGATTTCTCGCATGGCGTCTTTTACATCAGCCTCGGTGAGCCGACCCTTGCTGCGGAGCTTTTTGAATGCAGCGGAGAGCTTTTCGGTTAATCCTTCAAATGCCATGAGATCACTCCTTCAGCGCCTTCAATGCGGATAAGATTTGCTGGGCGACAGCCTTGCCCCCATCTCCCAGAGACAGGGCGGCCTGGGCGGCATCCTGAAGCTGCTGTTCGGCGGCTTCCAGCCGGGAAAGACGGTCTACCGCGCCGATTTTCTGTTCCATATCCTGAAGCAGCGCCTCGGTGCGGACGATGTTGTCCCGAACGGCCTGACGGCTGATGCCCTCCAGCTCGGCAATTTCGCCCAGGGAAAGATCCTGATTATAGCGGAGGTCAAAACACAGCCGCTGCTTTTCCGTGAGCATGTCGCCATAGGTATCAAACAGAAGGGTGCGGGTGAGTGTGCTCAGCTCCATGAATTCTCCTCCTGCAAGCTGTAAAGGTCTTAAACTTAACAGTGAGGATTGTACACCATTTTCTCATGGATGTCAAGGGAAAAAACTTTACACCCTGAAAATTTTTTGACAAACGGAATACTTGAGGACAAGAACCGGATGTGCTACAATGTCAACTGAGGTGAGGTTTACAATGGAACAGGAAACCGTGTTGTCACTTTTGCAGCAGGCAGGGGAGCGTTACATCTCCGGAGAAGCCATGAGTCAAAAGCTGGGGATTACCCGGGCGGCGGTATGGAAGCAGATCAGCCGCCTTAGGGATAAGGGCTATGGCATTGAAGCGTCCACCCGGTTGGGCTATCGGCTGACCATGCAGCCTGAACCACTGGAACGGGAACGGATTTTGTCGTTTTTGGGGGATCATCCCTGGAAGGAAAACGTGACGGTACTGGACTCTGTTGATTCCACCAACAACTACTTAAAGCTGCTGGGCAATCAGGGGGCAGCGGATGGCACCGTCGCCATGTCCGATGAGCAGACCGGGGGCAGGGGACGGCAGGGCAAGAGCTTCGCATCCCCAAAGGGCGTGGGACTGTATTATTCCCTGCTGCTGCGCCCGGACTGCGCACCCGCAGAGGTGAGCCATATGACGGCGATGGTAGCGGTGGCAGTGTGCGATGCCATAGAGGCGACCGCAGGCGTCCGTCCCGGCATCAAATGGACCAATGATATTATATTGAACGGCAAAAAGCTGGCGGGCATTCTTACGGAAATGAGCGTGGAATGGGAAAGCGGCACCCTGCAATATCTGGTCACAGGCATTGGAATTAACTGCAACCACAAGCGTTCGGATTTTCCGCCGGAGGTTCAATCCATGGCAACCAGTCTGGCGTTGGAGCTGGGACATCCGGTGGATCGGTGCCGGTTGGCGGCAGAGCTTACAAAGGCGCTTTACGGGGTCAGCCGGGAGATTGTCAGCGGCAAGCAGGCATGGCTGGAGCGATACCGTCAGGCCTGCATTACCATCGGACGGCAGGTGCAGGTGATCCGCGGAGACAGCCGCAGATCCGGTCTTGCCACCGGAATCGACGAAAACGGCGGATTGATCGTGCGATATGATACCGGAGAAACCGGCGTGGTGTATTCCGGCGAGGTTTCGGTCCGGGGACTCTGCGGGTATGTATAATAGATCATAGAATAAAGGAGCGTATCCGGTGTGGGTACGCTCCTTTGGCATATTGATTAGATTGTCATGCCATGGTCTACCGTCAGCACCTGACCGGTGATCCCCGCAGATTCATCCGAAGCAAAGAATGCGATGGCGTTTGCCTGATCCTGAACGGTGCACTGGGGAACCCCATCCAGCGCCATATGGCTGTTGCACAGAGCGGCAAAGTCGGAATCAAAGGTGGCAATCTGCTCAGGGGTATTCAATGCCGTGGGGGTAGGACCGGGGCAGACCACGTTGACCCGGATATTCCCCGCGGCAAACTCCAGCGCCACATTCTTGCTCATGCCAATGACTGCGGTTTTTGCGGTGGTATAGGCAAGACCGGAGTTGGAGCGGACGGCGCCGATGGAGGAGATGTTCACAATGGACCCCTTGCCTGCTTCCTTCATGTGGGGCAGCACTGCCTGCATCATATAAAAGACGGAGTTCTGATTGATCTCCAGCACATGGCGGTACCAATCCACATCCAGACGGTCAATGGGACGGTGCTTGTCGGCGATGCCTGCATTGTTCACCAGAATATCAATGGCGCCAAACCGGTCCATAGCTGCCTGAGAGAGCTGGGTGCAGTCGGCTTCCTTGCTGACGTCGGCGCATACGGTGAGCACCTGTGCCCCAAGGTCACTGCATTCCTGGGCAATTGCCTGGAGCTTTTCCGGATGACGGGCTGCCAAAACCAGATTGCCGCCCTCTGCTGCCAGCGTTTTTGCAGTGCATGCACCAATTCCGGAGCTGGCGCCGGTGATAATGGCTGTTTTTCCTGTAAAGCGATTCATGTACCATAGGTCCTTTCCGTGATGATCTTATGACTACAGAATAGCACGGAAATTTCCGGCATTCCAATATCCAGTTAACGCAATTTTTTATAGCCAAATGGCTATAAATGCGGTAAAATGGAGACGTGGCAAAACACAGAAGGGTGGGGCAGAGCATGACATCACTGCAGGTGAACTATTTTCTCAGGGTAGCGGAATCCATGAGCTTTTCCAAGGCGGCGGAGGAGCTGTATGTATCTCAGCCCTCGGTGAGCCGTCAGGTGCAGCTGCTGGAGCAGGAGCTGGGGTTTTCACTGTTTGACCGCAGCAGCAAGCGAAACCTCAGCCTGACCCCTGCGGGGGTGGTGTTCCGGGAGTACTTTCTCCACACTGCCCGGGGCTTGGAGGAGGTAAAGAAAACCGCGGCGGCACTGTCCGGCAGCGAGCACCTAAAGTTCCGGGTGGGCATCGGCGTGGGCTGGGATTTTAGCCGCCGGCTCATGGAGTTTCGAAAGGAAGCGCTGCGGCGCTATCCCATGGCGGAACTGTACTTTGAAAGCGATACATTTCGAAAGCTCCAAAGCCGGGTGCAGAGCGGCGATTTGGACGTGGTGCTCTGTACGGAAACCAGCGTGCAGCTCTACGACAATCTGGATGTGCAGTTGGTGAATCGAATCCGTGGCAGAGCCTTTGTGAGAAAGGGGCTGCTGGTACCGGAGGGGACGCCTCTGACCATCGAGGACTTTGACGGGCAAAACCTTTTAATGCTGCCCAAGGAGGAGGAAACGCCGGTGACATTGCAGCTGGTGATGCTGCAATTCCTTGACAAGGGCTGCAAGCCGGTGCCGGTGACGCTGCCCAACCGGGATTCTATCTATCAGGCGGTGCTGCGGGGCGAAGGCTTTGCGGTATTTGACGAGCATATGAACATTGCCATGGATTCCCGGCTGACCTCCATGCCGCTGGATGGGAAAATCACACTGAGCGTGGTATGGGACCGGCGCAACCAGAATCCGCTGCTTCGGCTGTTCGGCGAGTTCATGTCCCAGCCCATGGAGGACACGGAGGAATAAAACGCACCCCGATTTCCGATGAAAATTCGGAGATCGGGGTGTTGCCGTTTCATTTTAATTTGCCACAGCCACCAGCGCATGCCGTAAAACGGTATTGCCGCGGGTAAAACCGGCGCGGATCACCCGGACCACGGTGTTCTCTGCCAGCTCCGGGTCCTCAATATGCTCCACCGCTTCATGGAGGGTGGGGTCAAAGGGTGCATCCAGCGCGGAAATTTCATGAACATCCAGCTGGGCAAAGGTCTTTTCCAGCTCCTTCAGGGTCATTTCAATGCCGGTACGAAAGGCTTCGTCCTCACAGGGCTGCTCCAGCGCCAGCTTCAGGTTGTCATAGACCGGCAGCATGGCTTTCAGCGCGTCACTACTGCCTTTTGCGTAGGAATCCTCCTGAACGCTGGCATTCCGCCGGCGAAAATTCTGGTATTCCTGATTCAAATCCGCAAATTTCTGCTCTGCGGCGTCCAAAGCCTCACGGGCTACAAACGGTAGTTTCATCTCCGATCACCTCAGCAGCAGAAATAGAGCCCATTGCCGCCGCAGCAGGCATTGAGCAGGCACCAGGACATGCAGATGGGATTGCAGAAGGTGCCGCCGGTCTGGAACCCATAGCGGGAGCCGGTATTGGTATACATCCGGCTGCCGGACTGAATCATCTGATAGAGCTGCCGGTATTCCTGATTGCCTGGGCAGAGATCCATGGCTTTGCGGATATGCTCCATGGCAGCCACGCGGTTGCCATGCCCATAGTTGGCGGCGGCGCTGCAATAATACCAGCGGTGGTCCCGGTCTGCTGTGGGAATGGAGGACAGCACGTTCAGCGCTTCCGGGAAAGCGCCTGCCTGGATATAATGAAGCGCAGCCTGAATATCGGTGGAATCCCGGGTTTCGTACTGGGTGTTGTACTGCTGCCGCTGCTGATAGCCGCCAAAGGGATCGTAGCCGTAGCCAAAGGGATCATAGCGGCCGGAATTTCCATAGCCACCGGAGCTGCTGGACTGCCGCTGTGTCTGGGGGTTTTTAATCTGGTCATAGGCGGCGTTGACCTCGTTCATTTTCCGTTCGCATTCCTTGTCTCCCGGATGAAGGTCCGGGTGATATTTTTTTGCCAGCTTGCGATAGGCGGACTTGATCTCGTCCTCGCTGGCATTTCTGGAGACGCCCAGAACCTCATAGGGATCTCTCATGACTGTTCTTCTCCTTTGTTTCCTTCGTTATGTTCTCCCTTGTGGTGCCGATGGTAGAATTGGTTGTACTTCTGCCAGACACCGGTATATAAAATGTTGCGCATTAAATGGAGATCCTGCTCCAACGGCAGCTGCTCAAAGACGGCGGTGCAGTCTCCCAGCAGCATGGAAAGCAGATCGTAGTCTCCCTTCAGGGTCCGTTCGCCGGTGTCCAGAGCACGGAGAGGATTGGGGCGATGATGCCTTAGATCGCTGCGGTAATCGATGCAGGCGTCCATAATATAAATGAAGCGTCCCAGCCCCTGACCCATGGCGCGGAGATCCTTTGCCCAATAATCGTCCTCCCGCCATACAAACAGCTCGCCCATGAGTGCGCCAAAGCAGTCGGCGGCGGCATCGGCGCTGACCTGAGGACCGTCTTCGTATTGATGGAGCGCGGCAAGGTTGTCCCGAATTGCCTTTGCCTGACGGGGATATTGCAACTCCAGACTGCGGCACTTTTTGCCCAATAGACCCGCAAAGGCGCGGCTGGCGACGTTTTTGTCGTCCTCCCAGTCGTCCATGCAGTTCCACCAGGCAAGCATGAGATTCAGGTCTGCGGCATAGTCTGTAAATCGGTTCTGCCAGTAGCTCCGCTGACGAACGGGATGCACCGGACATCGACCGGCTTCGGCGGTTTCCTCCGGCTCATAGAGGGAGGAGAGCACCAGCACCAGAAACGTCATATCATAGGTCAGCGTCATTCTGCCGCAAAAGCCATGCCGGTGACTGAGGCACCGGCATAATCCGCAGTAACAGCCGCCATAGCGGTCAATTTCATCCTGGGAAAGACTGCTGGGGTCGGCAGTGATATATCCAAACATCAGCTGTTCCTTTCAAATACGTGGCTGCAGCACTTACAGGTGATCCGAATGTGACCCTTGCCCTTGGGAACCCGCAGCACCGTGCCGCATTGGGGGCACTTAAAGAAGCAGTAGAGATTCTTCTGCCGCTTTTTTTCCCGATAGCGGACACGCAGCCGGGTCAGCGGTGCGATCAGGGTGAGAAAACGCTGGTTTTCGGCGCGGCGGCGGGCAATGTTCCAACTGAAAATCCGGAAATAGCAGAAAATCAGACAAATCAGCGCCAGCAGCCAGAGTACCGAGCTTGCGGTACCGCCCACAAACATGGCGATGATCAGCAGCACGCAGGCGAAAAGGCTGGCGGTCATGGAAAGGGCATCAGGACCGTTTCGTCCCGTAAGAAATGGCTTTTTTCTTCTCATATCCGTCACCTGCCTTTCGCTTCTTAAAATTTACAATACCATATTATCAGGCGTTTGTGAACAGGGTATAAACAGAGAAAAATTTTTTTCGTTTTGGCTTGGAAGGTTTATCCCTCCTGTTTACAAGCATGGCGAAAACGTGATACAATGCATATGAACTGAAATGGAGAAAAAGATCTCCCGGATTTTGTGCAGAATAACGGGAATTGCCCCTTGACTCTGGTACAGTTCCATGGTTTAGAATATCGGAAGATGTGAATCTGACGCAATTACTGCGCGATTTACAGGGTCCATACGGTTCCAAAACGGCGGAGCTTTCGCTTGATGGAAGGCTTCGGCTTACACGGAGGCGAGGTGTAACAGGCTTTATGAGCGAAGAAAAAAAGGTTCGGCACAGTCGGGAGCGTGACCGGCGGGAGAACCACGACAACGATGTGGAGCTTAGACCCCTGGAAAAGGACGGCGATAAGCTGCTCTCTTCTCTGGAGGGCGGCCAGATCGTTGCGGTGCAGTCGGGGCTGGAGATCATGTATGTGCTGGTGATTCGGCATAATTTCCAGTGTTTTATCCACAAGATGGACGCGGAAGACGGCAGACAGAAGGCGTTCCCGGTGAATGAGCGCAACCGCGCCATGTTTAAAAATCTGGCGTCCCTTGCCGACGGACTCTTTGAAATCACACCCAAGGACCACATGAACCCCATGGGCGCCATGGTGGCGGCAGAACGGGGGATCATTGCTTATCTGGACGCAACCGGGCAGCTGCCTGCTGAGGATCAGGACTTTATGAGCTGGCAGGAGGCAACCGGAGACGATCATACAGAGGGAGGCTAAATCTTGAAAACCTACAAATTTGTCTGTAGAAGTACCCGCCGCGGCTTTACCGAGTGGGCAAGCGTCATGGAAGACGGCGTGGAAGTGCGCCGCATTGACCGGGACGTATGGCAGGAGACGGTTCGTCAGTTCCGGGAGCGGGTTGGCGCACAGCTGGAGGCAGAGGGCTATCAGCTGGCAGAGCATCAATACACGCTCTGATCGATCATGGAGGAAGGTGCGTAGAAATGACAGAAATTACACTGCTGATTCAGCATCATGCCGGTCCCACCGGGGATGTGCTGGTATGTCAGCTGCCCGGGGGCGGCTGGGAGCTGCCCAAGGGCTATATTCGGGTGAATGAAACACCCGAAACCGCAGTGGTTCGGACGGCTTGGGAAACCCTTGGCATTCAGGTCAAGGCGGGCAAGCTCATTGTCCAGGGCAAGAAATACCGGAAGGACGGCACTGTGGAGCATATCCCCTGCGGCAATATCACCCACAACACCCACACCAAGTGCGACGAGCATTGGTATTACGAAGCCGTCGACACCTATCAGACCGAGCCCAACGCCGGCGCCTATGCGGCGTTCCGGTGGGTTCATCCCTCCGAGCTGGGACTGGTGGAGCTTACCGGCGACGATAAGGCATTCCTGGACAAGTACGATCCCTGGATCAACGGTCGTACCATCCCCGATGTGCGGATGTATTAAGGAGGGGCAGCATGAAAAAGTATTATTGCGAAGCCCAGAAAAAGCAGCTGGAAAAGCCCACGGAGCCAAAGTATGTATTCTGCACCACGGCTAAATGCTTTGTACTGGCGGAGAATGACGACGACGCCCGTGTAAAGGCTGCCGCTGAGTTCCGGGAGATGTATCACGGCACCGGCGCTGTGCTGGGTGAGATTCAGATTACAAAGTCGGTGGAGCTTCCTGTGGACTGGAGCTACGGCGAGGGTGAACAGGCGAAGCCCGGCGATCAGGCAGCAATGGATCAGCTGATTGCCCATAATGTGATCCGATAAGAGGAGGCAGCACCATGGATCTTGTGAAAAAATATGTGCTCCGGCTTCCCCAGGGTATCGTTACCATGGAGAAGGACGAGCTGGTAGCGAAGGTGAAGGAGATCCTCAAGGATCATCCCAGCGAGCATATGAACGCCTATCGGGTCTGGTATGAGGGCTTTGAGGGCTGCGGTATGCCCGGCACCGACGTATATGATGTGATTGTGGAAACCATGCGTTCCATGACCGACGACTGGAAGGACATTGGTCCCATGCGCATGGAAAAGTATGGCGTCGTTGACCCTACGTTCCTGAACCTCCACTATGCCACCGCGCAGAAGCGGGCGGATGCTCCCGGCGGTCCGGTGGAGATGCTGCTGCATCAGTTCCATGCGGGCAAGCATTATCAGGGACCCGACGGACGGGTATTCTGGATTCCTGTCATTGAGGATTTTGATATGCGCTGCTTTGAGCGCAAGGACGGAAAATACGTGGGCACCATGGTGGAGATCGACCCCAAGAGTGACTACGCCCGTCAGATGATTGAAGTGAAGTAAGGAGGACTGCACATTATGGAAAAAATACCCATGCGTTCTGACTCCAAAAAGGAGCGTATTACTCACAGTGTATGTGTGGGCGGTCCCATGACCCTTCACACCATCGACGGCGTGATTCGCCG
This sequence comes from uncultured Eubacteriales bacterium, assembly GCA_905201305.1. GTDB lineage: Bacteria > Bacillota > Clostridia > Oscillospirales > Oscillospiraceae > HGM13006. The sequence continues at coordinate 956 of CAJKNS010000061.1, read as the reverse complement.
CGTTCGTCCCATTGTCCTTACCGACGATGATCCCGCAGGCTGGGTGATTAAGGCGCGGGGCAAGGAATACACCCCCCAGAGAAAGACCACCATGAGCCTGCTTGGCTACTGCGAGCGGGATAAAACCTACGCCTATGACCGTCTGAAATACCCCATGATCCGCGAGGACTTTGTGGAGACTCCCGACGGCAAGAACCGCAACACGGAAAACCGCGGTAAGTCCGGTTATCGCCGCGCTTCCTGGGATGAGGCTTTGAGCCTGGTGGCACGTGAGATCAAGCGTCTCCAGAAGACCTATGGCAAGGAGACCATCACCGCATGTACCTCCTCCCACCATTCCTGGGGGCTGGTTGGCTATAAGATTTCTCTGTTCAAGCGCTTCTTCTCCATGATGGGCTACACCCGTATCGCCGATAACCCGGACTCCTGGGAGGGCTTCCACTGGGGCACCCCGCATTCCTATGGCTACTATTGGCGTCTGGGCGGTCCCGAGCCCTACGATATGCTGGAGATGGCAATGCAGAACACCGAGACCATCGTCTGCTGGTCCACCGACCCCGATACCAGCCGCGGCGGTTACTCCGCTCAGGAGTCTGCACTGTGGCGCTGGTGGATGAAGGAGATGGGCATTCAGTTCATCTACATTGATCCCTTTAACAACTATACTTCGGTTAAGCACGCCGACAAGTGGATTGGTCCCCGGATGGGCACCGATGCCGCACTGCTGGAGGCAATCGCCTATGTGTGGATCACCGAGGGTACTTATGATAAGGAATATGTCGCCCAGCACGGGCACCGGTTTGAGGAATTCAAGAACCACATCCTTGGTCTTGGACCCGACGGTACCCCCAAAACCCCTCGCTGGGCATCGGAGCTGAGCCTGGTTCCCGCCATGGATATCAAGGCAATTGCACGCCGTTGGGCAAATTCCGTGACCACCGGCGGCTCCGGCATGC
>CAJKNS010000060.1 GCA_905201305.1 uncultured Eubacteriales bacterium | reverse complement strand
GGAGCGGCATCCAGCATATTCAGCACATCCTCCGTGACGGCGAAAAAGGTGAGATACATTTTTTGATACAGTTCCATTTTATCACCTTAAGGCTATTTTACTATCGTTTGATGGTGAAATCAATACTATTCTTTGATAGTACATATAATGCTCTTGAGGTGATGCTTTTGTACATCCCAAGACTGAAAGATCTGCGCGAGGATCATGATCTGGCGCAGAAGCAGGTGGCGGCTCTGCTGGGTATTGACCAGCGGGTCTACAGCAATTACGAGCTGGGCAAGCGGTCGCTGCCGCTGCGCCATCTGGTGACGCTGGCGGAGTATTATCATGTGTCCACGGACTATTTGCTGCTGGACGAAATGGAGAAAGCGCAGGGGGCGAATTTTGCACCGGTAAAGCGGGATGAAACGCGAGAGAAGCGAAGAGGGCTGCGGATGTTTTTTGGAAAGCTGCTGCTGATTCTGGGACTGCTGGCGCTGACCGCTACGCTGATCGGTGCGGGCTTCTATGCCAGCGTGCTTACGGAGTGGTTTACAGCTTGGGGGCGATACGGAACTGCGCTGTTCCGGACCTGGATGCTTGCGCCGCTGATTCTGAGCGCGTGCATGCTGATCGCCGGGATTGTGGTGCTGTGGATGGAGTATGTAAGAGAGGATTAAGAAATGGTTCGGATTTTATTTGTATGCCACGGCAACATCTGCCGCAGTCCCATGGCGGAATTTATTATGAAGGATTTAGTGGAACAGGCGGGAAGATCAGCAGAGTTTTCCATCGCTTCCGCTGCCACCAGCCGGGAGGAGCTTGGCAACGAGGTCTATTTCCCTGCAAAGAAAAAGCTCCGGGAGCATGGAATCTCCTGTGAGGGAAAAACTGCCCGGCAAATGATCCGGCGGGACTATCGCGATTATGATCTGCTGATTGGAATGGACCGGCGGAATCTTGAGAATATGCGCAGAATTTCCGGCGGCGATCCGGAGCAGAAGCTGCACCTGCTCATGAAATTTGCGGGAAAACACAGCGAGGTGGCGGATCCCTGGTACACTGGGGATTTTGAGGCAACCTGGCAGGATGTGCTGGAGGGCTGTCAGGGACTGCTGCGATTCTGCATGAATCAGAAATAACGAAAATCCCACCGCGGCGAAGAAAACCACGGTGGGATTTTTGCGGATAAAACAGAATTCCTTATTTGACGGTCAGCACAAGCTTACCCTGATAGCTGCCGGGTGCCAGCTGAATTTCCTGACCATCCAGGGTGACGACCAGTGCCTTTCCAGCCGGTGCTTCTACCACGGCGCCGGGAGTAAGCTCCAATGCGGTGAGATAGCAGGTGCCGGTAACGGTCCAGCGGCTGGTACGGTCCAGAGAGACAATCACGCCGTTGTTGACGGTGGGGGCGGCAGTCTGGGTGATATTGGACATCTCACGGCGGTTGGACTCATCGATCAGCGTCAGTCCGTCGCGGTACTTCTGGGTGGCGGAGCTGATGATGCCGGTGATGGTGGTATCCTTCAGGACAAGCCCCAGGTTCTTGGGAGTGTCCAGATCCTTCATCATGGGCTTGGGTGCATCATCAGGCTTGGGGGCGTCGGGACCCTCGGCAATTTTGCCGTCCTTGGTGGGCTCGTTATGTCCCTGACCGGTGCCAATCAGCGTATCATGGAACTTACCGAAGCCGCCCTGGGTGGAGCGCTTGTTGGCTTGAATGTTCGTGGTGGAGTTGAAGAAATCACCGGTGAGACGGCAGGCGGTGATGGTCATGTTGATGTCGTCCTCTCCTGCGGTAAACAGATCGCGGCCTGCAATGGGCTGATCCACTTCGCCCACAGGAATCTTGAAGTCCTGACCGGTCATGCCGCTTTCGTCATTGTCCATCAGCTGGAGAATCACGCCGTTGCCGGGACGCATGGCGGTTTCGGTGATGTTGACGGTGGTGGCAGAGCCTTTGAATACCATGGAGGACTTGTCGGTTTCAAAGTCGGAGCCGGCAACGGTAAGTACACTGTGGGTGTCGCCCATGGCAAGCAGACCAAAACGGCGACCGCGAATCTTGGAGTCCACGATCTCGGCGCGACCCTTGTCCATCATGCCCCGGAGCATCAGAGGATAACCGGTGACATTGACGTCGCAGCCCTCAAAGCGCACGTGGTTTCCGCCGATGCAGAACGCACCGTAGCCGTGACTTCTGGGACCGGACAGAGTCAGTCGGGAGTTTTTCACAATCATTTCGTTGTATTTGTCGGTACCGTCGATGGACAGAATGCCCCAGCCGTTGCTGGTGAGGTCGCAGTTATCATAGACAACGGTGCCGTTGTCGCAGAGCTGGCAGAGCCGGTTGGTGCCCAGGAAGCCGCATGCCCAGCTGAAATCACCCAGCCAGTCGGAATCGGGAGAGGTGTTCTGAATCCGGGAATTCTTGACGGTCACATGGCTGTCGCCGCCCACATGGACTGCGCAGCGGGTGACGCCGTTGACGGTAAAATCACAGCCGTCAATGGTAACATCGGCGGTATCAATGGCGGCAACTGCGGAGCCTACGCCCATAAAGTCGTTGGCGCCGAAGCCATCCAGCTCCATGCGGCAGTCTTTGACCAGATAGGGCTGATCGCCGGTGACCAGAATGCCATTAAAGCTCTCGGCATTGGAGGCAAGATAGACGTTTTCTGCCTTTTCGCCGGTGACAGTGCCGGTTTGAATCAGGGCAGAAACACACTTTTCCTCCACCACCTTGCCGCTGTCAATGACCACGGCATCGGTGAATTCCCGAGAAATGTTGTTCAGCCGCATCAGCGCATGGGGCGCCATGTGGTAGGTTTCTGCTACGGTGAGCACGATATCGCCGTGATAGCGACCGGGCTTGGGGTCATAGCCAATGCCATCTACGGTCATGGCAATAAACTTGCCCTCTGGCGCTTTCAATTCCGCGCCCTCCTGGATGGTCAGATCATAGAGATGGGTGGTTTCTTCCACCAGCCAGGTGCCGGTGACGGTTTTTGTTTCGAGCATAAAATAACCTCCTGTGTAGCTTGGTTTGCCCCCGGTCTGAAAGAAGCAGACCGGGGGTTCATTGCAATGGAATCAGCTTCTGGACATATAGCGGTCATAGGCGGACTGCTTTGCGTCGATGCAGTCCTGAATACCGGTGTCGCGAAGCTTCTGCTGGAACTCGGGGATACCGGACAGCGGCTCGTCGCCGGTGATGAACTTTGCGGTGTACTGCTTCACCAGGGTAACCAGGTCGCCGGCATGGCGGTTGTACTGGTCGCCTTCTTCAATGGTCATGGCAGCGCCCACGGGATAGTCGTTCTGGTTGTCGATGTTGTCGTTCCAGGTATCCTCGCAGGACAGAGCAGCTTCGGAGCGCCCGGGAGTTTCTACGTTGTCGTTGACCATGGCCAGGAAGGTGTAGTCCATGAGCACAGAGCTGAAGGTACGCCCCTCAGTGGTGTAGGTCCACTCCTGGAATACAGGCTTGCCGTCTACCATGTCATAGGTTTCGCCTTCTACACCATAGTTGCTGGGCAGAACCCAATCGTCGGTGTAGCAGTAGTTCATAAACTGCATGGCAAGCTCCAGCTCCTCACAGCCGGTGGTGATGACGGTGCCGGTTTCGCCGGAGATGGTGTCAACGCCGCCGCCAATATGGAGGGTGTCGTCTGCATTGACGGTGGGGAAGTAGATGGGCATGACCTGCTCACCGGAGATGCCGGAGAGCATATCCACCAGACCGTCGCCGCGGTGGAACACGGCAACCTGCTTGTTGGCAACCAGACCAATCAGGTCCTCGTCCCGGTACTCGGTGGGATGGGAAGCGGTATCGGAGTCAATGAGCCCCTTTTCGTACCAGTCGTGGAGCAGGGTGACATACTCGGCGAAGCCGTCCTCCAGATAGCCGAACTTTACTTCGCCGTCTTCTACCAGCCAGGGAAGGTCACCGGTGATGGCGTCAACCTTCAGAGACACGCCATAGGTGTTTGCCAGGGTATCGCCGTCCAGCATAAAGTCGCCGGGAAGATACAGGGGAGCAGCCATGCCATATTTGTTCTTGGCGGCAGTGAGGTAGTCCTCATATTGATCTACGGTGCGGAGGTCGTCCTTCTTGACGCCAAGCTCATCCAGCATGAACTGGAAGGTCATGGTGCCGTCGGCAATCTTGGGCTTTGCACCAACGGTCACGTAAGCGCCGATATGTCCTTCGTCGGTCTGAACGGACTTCCAGAGCTTATTGTCGTCGGCAATCAGGTATTTGTAGTAGTCGGGGGAATACTCCGGGATCATGTCCTTGAGGTCCACAACGATTTCATCGTCCACAGCGGCGTCCATGCCGGTGGGGTAGGAGAACATACCGATCATATCGGCGTAGTCGCCGGATGCGATCATCAGGTTGGTGTTGGTCTGACCGGCAGCCTGAGACTGTGCCAGCAGGTTCAGGTGGACACCGGTGGCGTCTTCCAGCTCCTTGAGGGCAACGTGCTCGCTGACGTCGTTATACATGGTGTCGGCAGACAGCTCCCAGATGATCCAGTAGTCCAGGGTAGCGGGGGCATCTGCCAGCGGATAGGAGATGGGGGTATACGCCCAGCCGTCTTCCGCATCGGCTGCTTCTTCCATGGAAGCAGGCTCGGCGGCGCTGTCGGCAGGAGCGGCATCATCAACCGGCGCAGCCGCTTCGGTAGGAGCAGGCGCTGCGGCAGAGGATGCAGCACTGGAAGCAGGGGCAGACGACTCGGTTTTGCTGCCGCAGCCGGCAAATGCCGACAGGATCATGGTCAATGACAGCAGCAAAGTTAGCAATCGTTTCATTTTTCATCCTTCTTTCATGGAAATGTAAAAATCCCTATGGATTTTTCAGCATATTTGTATTATAATCACAAAAAAGCATCCTGTAAATATCATTATAGAGCATATTAGTATCAAAAATTGTGCATGCTCCGGAGGAATATTATGGAACTGAATTATCTGGTTTATTTTCGGACGGTAGCGAAAACCGAGCATATTTCCCAGGCGGCAACTGAGCTGCATATTACGCAGCCTGCCCTCAGCCGTGCCATTTCGCGGGTAGAGCAGGAGGTTGGAGCGCAGCTGTTTGAACGGGGCGCCAACAGCATTCGGCTCAATCACGCCGGACGGGCGTTTCTTCGTCGGGTGGAACAGATTTTGGCGGAATATGACGATGCACTGCGGGAGGCGGAGGACAACAGCAATATAGAAACCGGCAGCGTCAAGCTCATTGCTCCAACGCTGGAGCTGCTGACCGGATTCCTGCGCAGCTATTTGCCGCAGCATCCGGAAATGCAGATTTTCCACCAGCTGGCTGGCTCCAGGGACACCATGCATGAGCTGGAGACTCATGGAGCGGATTTTGCCCTTTGCTCGGAGCCCAGCGGCAATCCCAGAATCGAGTGGCATCCCATGTTCCGGGAGCAGTATTGTCTGGCGGTTTCGGCGGATCACCCGCTGGCACAGGAAACGCAGGTGCAGCTGAAAAATCTGTCAAAGGAGCGTTTCATTTTCAACAATGGAAGCTCTGGCTTTACCCAGCTGCTCCGTGGATTTTGCTGCCGGGCTGGCTTTGAGCCGAAAATCTGCTTTATGGGGGATGAAACGGACTTTGCCTATGATCTGGTGGCAAAAAATGTGGGCATTATGCTGGTTCCGGTGACCCAGCAGGATCATCGCCAGAACCGCGCATTGGATTTGCTGGGACACCAGCTGCGGTTCCTGTCCCTGGAGGGACCTGGATGCGCCCGTACCATTGGACTGTGCCGGCTCAAAAACGGCTATCTCACGCCAACTGCACTGGCGGCACTGGATGCAGTGCGGACATATTATGATTCGCTGATGCCAATACAGGGATTTCACATGCTTCCGGTACGGAGCATAAATAATTGATTATACAACACCCCTTCACTTTGCATTTTACAGAATGCTCTCGGACGGGTACAATAGAAGAAAAAACGATATTAGGAGGTAGTATGATGAAATATCCCAAACTCTTTACCCCTCTGAAGGTGGGCACGCTGACGTTCCGGAACCGTCTGCTGTCCGGACCGAACATGATGTGCGCCCTGAATCCCGACGGCAGCCCCACGGACTACATGGTGGGCTACTATGCGGAAAAAGCCAAGGGCGGCGTGGCACAGGTGACCGTAGGCGATACCCCGGTGGAGGAGCGCGGCTTTACCACCCCGCGTCACCCGATTCTGACCCAGAAGACCGTTCAGAAATGGTCCGAGGTTGCCCGGGCAATCACCCAGCACGGAGCAATCGCATCTATTGAGTTAAACCACGGCGGTCGGATTTCCAACACTGCTGTCACCGGCTTCCAGACCGTGGGTCCCGTCGACGAGGTAAAGCTCAACGGTACCCAGGTCAAGGGCGCCACCAAGGCGGATCTGGAGGAGATCGCGAATGCATTTGGCGAAGCGGCAAAGGTCGCGGTGCAGGCAGGCTTCCAGATGGTGATGCTCCACGGTGCCCATGGCTGGCTTCTGGACCAGATGCTCTCTCCCAAGTTCAACACCCGCACCGATGAATTTGGCGGCAGCCTGGAAAACCGGGCAAAATTCCCGCTGATGGTTATTGCGGCGGTTCGCAAGGCAGTCGGTCCCAAGGTGCCCATCGAGTACCGCATTGGTCCCGAGCTCACGGAGGGCGGACTGTCCATCGACGAGGTGGTGCAGTTCTGCCTGCTGATCGAGGACAAGGTGGAGCTGATTCATGTGTCTGCTGGTCTGGACACCGATCCCAACTTTGCAGTCAAAACCCATCCCACCATGTTCCTGCCCCATATGCCCAACGTGAAATATGCGGCGGAGGTCAAGAAGCACGTAACCAAGTGTCCCGTGGTAACGGTTGGCTCTGTGGTGACCCCTGCGGAAGCGGAGCAGGTGCTGGAGGACGGAAAGGCGGACGCCATTGCTATGGTCCGCAGCCTTATTGCCGACCCGTTCCTGCCCCAGAAGGCACGAGAAGGGCACGACGAGGACATCCGCCCCTGCCTTCGGTGTTTGGACTGCCTCACCGGCATGCAGACCAAGACGAAATTTGCCTGCGCAGTCAATCCCAGAACCGGGCATGAGTTCCGGCTGGACGCCACCGAAAAGCCCGTTCAGCGCAAAAAAACCGTGCTGATTGCAGGCGGCGGACCTGGCGGACTGGAAGCGGCGGCAACCGCGGCAGCCAGAGGACATCATGTTATCCTAGCTGAAAAATCCGACAGTCTGGGCGGACTTTTGAAGTTCACCGATTACGACAGCCTGAAAGCCGACCTCAAGCGGCTGAAGGACCACCTCATCTACCGGGTAGAGCATTCCGACGTGGAAATCCGGCTGAACACCGAGGTAACGCCGGAGCTGGTGGCAGAGATCAATCCTGATGCGCTGTTCCTGGCGCTGGGCTCCACGCCCGTGGTGTTCCCGCTGCCTGGTATCGAAACGGCGCAGCACGCTACCACGGCTTATACCAATCTGGATGCACTGGGCAAAACCGTTGCCGTGATGGGCGGCGGTCTGGTGGGCTGCGAAACGGCGCTGTTTTTGGCGGAAACCGGACGTGACGTGACCATCATCGAGATGCAGAACGATGTGGCGCCGGATGCCAACTGGATGCACCGGGTGGGCATGCTCCAGTCCTTTGCCCAGCAAGAAAACCTCCACGTGAGAACCGGACTCCGCTGCATGGCAGTGACCGAGGAGGGCGTGGAGACGCAGGACAAGGACGGCAAAACCGTGGTGATTCCTGCGGAGAGCAAGGTCTATGCCTTTGGTCAGCGATCCGTTGCTGCGGACAAGCTCATGGCGCTGGATGTGCCGGTGATCCGCATCATCGGCGACTGCCACCAGGTGGGCAAAACCAACGGCGCAATCTTCGACGGTTATCATGCCGCCATGGATCTGTAATTCCATATATCAGCACCGCCGCAGGGTCGATTCTGCGGCGGTGCTTTTGTGTTGACGTAACCGGTAAAATAGAGTGTGATTACAAATATATACAAGAAAAGTGGAAAGAAATTTGCCAGAGTGGTATGGGGAGAAATCAAAATTGATACAGAAATCAAATCGAAATGCTGCGATAGATTTAAGGCAATACCGCACAAATTGGCGGCGAGGATTCAGCCAGAGATTTTTCGGCGGAAAAAGGCAGTTTTTCGCAGGAATACTTTGTGTATTTCAAGAAAAAATAACGCATTTCCGGCGGAAAAGATCGGCTGTAGCCCGACGACACATTTGTGCGGTGTTGCCTTAATGAAAACCATTGCAATTCTTGGCGTTGTGACAATTCACACGATCAGCGAGGAATATGGCAGCCCGGTTCTATCATTTGAATGGACATCGGCGGTACTGATTCGCTGCATTGTAGGCGCCAGTGTGCCACTGTTCTTTCTGTGCAGCGGAGCGCTGATGCTGGACCCGGAAAAGGAGATGTCGGAACGGCGATTGTTTACTAAAAGCCTACCGCGGCTTCTCATTGCGCTGATGGTGTGGGCAACCTTTTATAAGCTGATGGATCTAGTGATTGCCCGAACATATTCTGTAGGCGATTTGATCTTTGGGGCAAAGGAAGTACTTTTATTCAAACACAAGTTCCATCTTTAGTTCTTACATATTATGCTGCTTGTTTGTTTATGGCTGCCCATTACCCGGCTGGTGGTAGCACATGCGTCCAAGCATAATTTGCAGTATCTGCTGGGTATTTGGTTTGTTTTTGGTATTGTGTATCCCACGCTGCGGGGTTTCTGACCCTTTACGCTTCTGACCGGAATCCCTGTACAGTGGCTGATGAATATGACTTACGCGGCAATTGGTTATACTGTTTTGGGGTATTATCTAAAAACCTATCCCATCCCACTGCGAGGGGCATTGGTTTGTCTGATTTTAGGCTTTTTGGTAGTGTTCGGTGGGACATCGTTCCAGTCGGTGCAAAAAGGAAGTCTGGCAACCCAACTCTTTGAAGGAATGAGCCTGGGAATTGCGATTTTAACAATTGGCATTGCCGGAGTATGCTTCCGGAAGGACGGAATTGGGCGGAGTCGCGTGGCAATTGAATTGTCAAAGGCGTCCTTCTGCATTTATCTTGTGCATGTGTTTTTCATGGCCGTGTTTGAATGGCTGGGAATTCGGCTGTTTTTCCCAAATCTGCTGTCGGTGCCGCTGTTGGTGGTGCTGAATGTTGCGCTGTCTTATTTGACCTATGTGGTGCTGCATAAAATTCCGATTCTCCGGGACTGGATCATTTAAAGTCAACACCGGCGCAGGTACCTGGTGCCTGCGCCGGTGCTTTGTCTATGGTTTATATAATCAGGGAAAAGTCCCATCATACATAACCCTGATGCCTCCTGCATACAATAGCTCAGACTGATTCGGGAGGTGCCTTTTTGCAAGGGAGCATGGAACAGCGAGCCTATGAGCTGGCTGCGTACATGATCGAGAATGGAGCCACCGTACGGGCAGCTGCCAAAAAGTTCGGGATCTCCAAGTCAACGGTACATAAGGACCTCACAACCCGGCTTAGCGTCTATTCTCCGCCGCTGTACCGTCAGGTACGGGCGGTGCTGGATCAGAATAAGGCGGAACGGCATTTAAGGGGCGGTATGGCAACAAAGATGAAATACAAGGGGAACCGGCAGTAAGAATACAGAGCAGAAAAGGGCACGCTGCCAATTGCAGCGTGCCCGAATATTATTCTATTCCTCGCAGTACTCCACAGCCTTTTCGCCTGCCAGATAGCCGCTGCTGAATGCAACCGTCAGGGCAGACAGCACGCCCTCAATATAGGCAACGCCAACCTCACCGGGCAGCATAATGCCGCGGATATTATCACCGGCGGCATAGAGTCCGGGAATGGGCTGATCCTGCCGGAGAACCCGCAGATCGCTGTCTGTTGCCATGCCGCCCACTGCGTTTTCGTGGAACAGCTTAATGAACAGCGCATAGAAGGGACCGTTGGCAATGGGAGTAGGATCGGGCATTTCCATGGGACCGAACATGCCGCCCTCGTCTTCATCCTCTTCACCGGGCTTGGAAGGAGGACCGCCGGGACCCTCATCCTCGCCGCCGGGAGGAGGACCAAAGGGCATGGGATCGTTCAGGTGCTCGTTATGAGACTGCACCGATGCCAGCAGCACGGCAGGATCTACACCAAGCTCTGCAGCAAGCCCTTCCAGGGTGTCGGATTTCTTGATGCTGCCCCATTCCACTTCCTGGTCAATTTCCGCCTGGAAGTTGTTGTAGAGACGATCCATGTCTACGCCCACAGCGTCGGGGGTCCGACCCTTGGCGTTTTCCATGGCATCCTCCAGTGCCGTCTGATCCAGCACTGCCCAGAGATAACGCTCCTTGGTATGCGCCAGAGGACTGACCTCGGTCATTGCCATGGGGGCGTTGAACAGCTCGCCGGTGGGCGTGATATTCATGACGCTCATGCCCCGGGATGCGGTCAGACCGCAGGTGCCAAAGGGGTGCCGGGCAGGTCCAAACAGGTTGACTCTGCGATTGACATAATCAATGTCTGCGCCAATATCCCGGCACATGGTAATGCCGTCGCCGGTGCAGGTGGGGCAGGTGAAGATATGGACAGGCTCGCTGCCGTCGTCCCGATAGAAAATCGGCTGGAACTGCGCCATGAGCTCCTTGTTGTGGGTAAATGCGCCGGCGCAGACGATCACCGCCTTGGCATGTACCTCAATTTCACCGTTCGGATCCTTTGCCAGCGCACCGACCACAGCGCCGGAATCGTCCGTTAAAAGCTGTGTGGCAGGTGCATAGTAGAAAATCTCGCCGCCCTTGCTGAGCAGCATGCCCAGCAGCTTATTACATAGGAACCAGCCGTTGCCGCCGGGACCGATGGAGGTATCGATGCGCTTGTGGTTATAGGGCTCGTCATAGGTGCCAACTAAACCCTTGGAATTGAAGGGACCGTCGCCAAATACGTAATCTTTACCCAAATCGTGCTGGGTAATCAGCCAGTTCACAAAGTCCACATCGGCATCCAGCATGTTTTTCACCAGCTGACCGTCCACCTGATTCTTGGTTTTCTTCATAAACTGGCGATACAGCTTTTCACGGGGATCGGGAATGCCGTCCTGCTCATGCCAAACGGACCACTGCGCCCGGAACATATGGGCATACCAGGCGGAGCCGCCGATTTCCTTGTTCTTTTCCAGCACCACAACCTTTTTGCCGCTGTCGGCAGCACGGGCAGCGGCGGCAAGACCGGATGCACCGGCGCCAATCACCAGTACGTCGCAGGCCCGGATAATTTTGCCGTGAACTGGAACCTCTGGGGCGGGCAGATCGGGATTGGAAATCACATCGTTATGACAGACGGTGGCGCAGTGACCGCAGTCGATGCATTTTTCCGGATCGATGTGGTGCGGCTTTTTCAGCTCGCCGGTGATGGCGCCGGCCGGGCAGAGTTTCTGACAGATGCCGCAGCCGATGCAGCTGACCTCGC
>CAJKNS010000059.1 GCA_905201305.1 uncultured Eubacteriales bacterium | reverse complement strand
GAGAAGCCGAAGGAACCCGAAGCGCCGGAGGAATCCAATGATGCTTCTTCCGGTATTGGCGGCAAGCTCCCGCTGTTCCGACAGCTGCTGGAGCTGGGCGTGCAGGCGCTTCATTGTCTGCTTCGGCACCTGACCGTGACGGATATGACCCTGGAGCTTGCGGTTGCCACCCGGGATAAGGATCCTGCTCTGGCAGCAATTAAATATGGCGCAGGATGGAGCGCAGTGGGCGCACTGACGCCGTTTTTGGAACAGCATCTTCGCATCAAATCCCGCAAAATCAATGTTATCATGGACCCAAACGCGGCGGAGGACCGGATTCTGGCTTCCGGCACGCTGCATATTTTCCTGGGAGAGCTTTTGCATCTGGCGCTGCATTACGGCATCCGGGGCATAAGAATCTATCTCAGATCAAAAAAGAAAGGCGGTAATCGCAATGGCACATCCGATCAGTGATCTTATGGGCACCACCATGGAAAAAATCCGCAGCATGATGGATGCCAACACCGTGGTAGGCAAGCCCATCGAAGCGGCAGGAGTGACGGTCATCCCTATTTCAAAAATCTCTCTGGGCTATGCCTCCGGCGGCTCTGATTTTGCTCAGAAGAACCAGAAGCCCGACCATGACAATGCCTTTGGCGGCGGCTCCGGTATGGGCGTTACCATTACGCCCATCAGCTTTCTGGTGATTCAGGGGGAATCCGTTCGTGTGGTTTCCGTGGATCAGCCTGCTTCCACTGCAGTGGACCGGGTGATGGACCTGGTGCCCGGTGTGGTGGATAAGGTTGGGGCAATCATCGACAAAAGAAAAGGAAATTCTGCCGATTCCGAAGAGCCTCAGGAATAAAACCCATCGGTTCGGGCATACTGCCTTCGGTGATGAAGGATGAAACAGTATGTCATAACAGTGGTACTATTGGCGCTGTGCTGCATGACCCCGGTGAAAGCCACCAATGTGTCTGCCCACAGCGCCATTTTAATGGATGCGGACACCGGTCAGGTGCTCTATGAGAAAAACGCCCAGGAAAAAAGTCTCATTGCATCCACTACAAAAATCATGACGGCGTTGGTGGTGCTGGAGCAGGGAAATCTGGACGCAGTGGTCACAGTTCCCCAGGCGGCAGTGGGCATTGAGGGCTCTTCCATGTATTTAAAAGCGGGGGAGGAACTGACAGTCCGGCAGCTGCTCTACGGCATGATGCTGTCCTCGGGGAATGATGCAGCGGTGGCACTGGCGCTCTATACCGATGGAAGTATCGAAGCCTTTGCCCAGAGAATGAACGACAAGGCTCAGGCGCTGGGGCTACAGCATACCAGCTTTGCCAATCCCAACGGTCTGGACAGCGAGGAGAACTACTCCACTGCCTATGATTTGGCGAAAATCACCCAGGCGGCGCTGAATACCCCGGGGTTTATCGAGATCGTGTCCGCAAAAACCATCCAGTGCGGCGGGCATTATCTGGTGAACCATAACAAGCTCTTGTGGCAGTATGAGGGCGCGTTGGGGGTCAAGACCGGGTATACCAAAAAGGCGGGCAGAATTTTGGTGGGGGCAGCCGAGCAAAAGGGAAGACGGCTGATTTCCGTCACCATCAATGCACCTGACGATTGGCAGGACCACAAAGCCATGCTGGATGAGGGCTTTTCCCGATATCAGCTGAAAGATGTCCTGGAGGAAGGGCAGCAGGTTGGTTCCCTGACCGTGATGTCCGGTGCTGCCGAATGCGTTCCGGTCACGGCAGGGGAGCAATTTTCCGTCTATCTTTTGCCGGAGGAAACGGTAAATATATCGGTGAAGCTGCCGCTGTTTGTCTATGCGCCGGTGGAGAAGGGACAGGAGATTGGCGCTCTGACCGCCTATCTGGGGGAAAAGCGTCTGACTGAGCTGCCGGTTTATGTGGGAGAAGACTGCCCAGAAATGGGCGAAGGAAAGGGGAAACTGTCCATGCAGGAACGTGTGCAAAAGATTTTATCCGCCATGGGAGTTGCATCACGCCGCAAGGCGGAGGAATATATCCGTCAGGGAAGGGTAGCGGTGAACGGGCAGACCATTTGCTTGGGCGACACCGCAGACGCGGAAGCGGACGACATTTCATTGGACGGAATTTCCCTTCAAAAGCCCGCTCAGCGGGTGTACATCTTACTCAATAAGCCCCGAGGCTATGTGACCACGCTGCAGGACGAAAAAGGGCGGAAAAATGTCTCCATGCTGGTGTCCTGTGGCATAAGGGTCTATCCGGTTGGTCGATTGGATATGGATTCCGAAGGACTGCTGATTCTCACCAATGATGGAGATTTTGCCAACAAAATGCTCCATCCGACCCATGAAGTGGACAAAATCTATGAGGTTTGGGTGAAAAATTGTACTCGGGATGGACTGAGACGCATGGAAACGCCGCTGGTGATCGACGGCTATCGGATTCGTCCGGCACAGGTGGAGCTGCTTTGGAAAAATCAGGACAGCGCCAAGATTCAGGTCACCATTCATGAGGGCAGAAACCGTCAGATTCGGAAAATGGCTGCCCTCTGCGGCATGACCGTCACAAGGCTCAAAAGGGTGCAGGAGGGAAGCCTGAAACTAGGGGAGCTTCCGGTAGGGCAGTGGAGATATTTGTCAAAAAATGAGATTTCCATGGACTAGAAAAGTAAAATGCATGAAAATATTGAATTCTTGCAAAAAAGAACTTGCAAAATTTCGCTGAGTGTAGTACCATAACCGGGAAAGAGAAGCGGCACAGTGCTGTGCCGTCTACGGAGGCGTATTGAATGACCAGCGATATTTTGACACTGATCCAAAATGGCATGGTCCATTTTTCCAAGGGTCAGAAACTGATTGCAAATTATATTATGAATTCCTATGACAAGGCTGCGTTTATGACCGCCAGCAAGCTCGGCAAAACCGTAAACGTCAGCGAATCCACGGTGGTGCGTTTTGCTGTGGAGCTGGGCTACGACGGCTACCCGTCCATGCAAAAGGCTTTGCAGGAAATGATTCGCAACAAGCTCACGAGTGTGCAGCGGATCGAGGTTGCCAACGATCGGTTCGGTAATCAGGAAATCCTGTCCATGGTGCTCCAGAGCGACATTGAAAAGATTCGCACGACCCTGGAGGAGGTGGACAAGACCGCATTCCAGGGTGCGGTTGACGCCATTCTGGGGGCAAAGACTATCTATATTCTCGGCGTTCGAAGCTCCGCTGCCATTGCAACGTTTTTGAGCTTTTACTTCAATCTGATGTTCGACAATGTCAAGCATATCCACACCTCCTCCAATGCCGAGATGTTCGAGCAGATGATCCGCATTGACAAGGACGATGTGGTCATCGGCATCAGCTTCCCCCGGTACTCCAGCCGTACCGTAAAGGCAATGAAGTTTGCCTATGATCGCGGGGCTACCGTCATTGCCCTGACGGACTCTTTGGCGGCTCCCATTGCCCGCAGCGCCACCCACACGCTGATTGCCATGAGCGACATGGTGTCGCTGGTGGACTCTCTGGTGGCGCCCCTGAGTGTAGTCAATGCCCTGATTGTGGCTTGCAGCTACCGTAAGGAGGAGACAATCTCCAAGACCTTTGCCAGCCTGGAGGAGATTTGGGACGAATACGGGGTCTATGAAAAGGTGGACGACCTTGGCGGCGTATGATGTGATCGTCATAGGCGGCGGGGCTGCCGGGATGTTCTCGGCTACCGCCGCTTTTGCGGGCTCCAGGGTACTGCTGCTGGAGAAAACGGACCGCTTGGGCTGGAAGCTGTCTATCACCGGCAAGGGGCGCTGCAATGTCACCAACCACTGTCCCTGGGAGGATGTGCTGAAAAACGTGCCCACCAATCCAAGGTTCTTGTACTCCGTGATGGACCGTTTTCCACCAGAGAAGACTATGGCGGTTTTTGAGGAAATGGGTGTGCCGCTGAAAACCGAGCGGGGAAACCGGGTGTTCCCAGTATCGGACCGGGCTGGAGACGTGGTGTCGGCGCTGAAATCGTATTTACAGCGTGCCGGCGTCCGGGTGATCCACGAACGGGCAACAGGGCTGTTAATTAATCAAAACCAAATTGCGGGTGTGCAGACGGAAGCAGGCACTTATGCTGCGCCCAGGGTGATTCTTGCCACCGGCGGGAAGAGCTACCCCCGCACCGGCTCCACCGGTGACGGCTATGAGCTTGCCCGTCAGGCAGGGCATACCGTTACCCCCATTTCCGGCTCGCTGGTTCCGCTGGAAATTGCAGGCGGAGAATGCCGGAAGCTGCAGGGCTTAACCCTTCGGAACATCGGTCTGAAGCTCTGGGGCAAGGGAAAAAAGCCCGTCTATGAGGACCAGGGAGAGCTACTCATTATGCCCTATGGGCTGTCCGGTCCTATCATTCTCAGCGCCAGCGCCCATATGGACGAGAAAAAGGGACCCTTTACCTTAGAGCTGGATTTAAAGCCCGCGTTGGACGAGAAAAAGCTGGATGCCCGGATTTTACGGGATTTTTCGGAAAAGCAGAACGAGACGATTTATGAGGGCATCCGTGGACTTTTGCCCAAGGACATGGTGCCGCTGATTCTGGATCGGGCGGGAATTCCCACCAACACACCGGTGCATGAGATTACCAAGGAACAGCGGAGAAGCATTCTGGATACCTTGAAGCACCTCAAATTTACCGTTGCCGGAAAACGTCCGGTGGACGAAGCCATTGTCACCCATGGGGGTGTAAAGGTCTCAGAGGTGGACCCCAAAACCATGGAATCAAAAAAATGTCCGGGGCTGTATTTTGCGGGAGAGGTTTTGGATGTGGACGCTTACACAGGTGGCTTTAACCTGCAAATTGCTTGGGCAACGGCATATGCGGCGGGAACTTCCTGTGGCAAAATGCAGGAAAGTATGATATAATGCGTGAGATTAAGAACGGCGGACGCTGTGCCGCCGGGAAGAAAGTGTGTGTGTAGAATGAGCAAATATTACTCTGTTGCCATCGACGGTCCCTCCGGCGCAGGCAAAAGCACCATCGCCAAGGCTGCGGCAAAGGCATTGGGCTTTGTGTACCTGGACACCGGCGCCATTTATCGAACCGTGGCATGGCACATTACCATGATGGGCATTGGTCCCAAGGATACGGACCATGTGCCCATGCTGCTGGACGACGCCAACATCAAA
The DNA here is from genome assembly GCA_905201305.1 of uncultured Eubacteriales bacterium. Lineage (GTDB taxonomy): Bacteria > Bacillota > Clostridia > Oscillospirales > Oscillospiraceae > HGM13006. The sequence goes on along the minus strand of CAJKNS010000059.1, from coordinate 6,484 downwards.
ATTGACTTCCGGGAGGACGGGCAGCATATGATCCTCAACGGCAAGGACATCACCGCTGAGTTGCGTACCCCTGAAATCAGCGCCTGTGCCTCCAAGGTGGCAGCTCTCAGCTGCGTCCGGGATTTCCTGCTGGACCTCCAGCGGGATCTGGCAAAGCAGCACAACATCATCATGGACGGCCGGGATATCGGCACCGTGGTGCTGCCCAACGCAAGCCTTAAAATCTATCTGACCGCTTCCGCCGAAAAGCGCGCCCAGCGACGGTATGAGGAATACCTCCAGAAGGGGCAGAAGGCAACCTATGAAGAGGTTTTGGCGGATCAGAAGCAGCGGGATTATGACGATTCCCATCGGAAAATTGCGCCCCTGAAGAAAGCGGCGGACGCTATTCTGGTGGACACCTCGGAGCTTAGCCTTCAGGAGTCCATTGATGCTGTAATTTCGCTGATGCAGGAGAAGCTGGGACTATGACCGAAAAAAAGTGGTATCGGTTTTTCTATGCCATTGTCTGGCCCTTTGTGATGCTGTTTTATCCCATGAAGTTCATCGGCAGGGAGAACATTCCCGAAGGCGGCGCACTGGTATGCGCCAACCATTCCGCGGCAGTGGACCCGTTCTTTTTGGCATTCGCATTGGGCAGAAAGCGGCAGATTCGCGCCATGGCAAAGGAATCCCTCTTAAAGATATTCTTTATCGGAAAGGTACTGAAGTTGGTGGGGACCTTTGGGGTTCGCCGTGGGGCTTCGGATATCCATGCAGTGAAATACGCTCTGGAGGAGCTGAAAAAGGGCGAATACGTGGTGCTGTTCCCTGAGGGTACTCGAGTGAAATCCCGGGAGGAAGGGGAGCCCAAAACCGGCGCTGCCATGCTGGCATGTCGGACCGGTGTGAACGTATTGCCTGTGTACATCCCCATGCATAAAAAGCCCTTCCGCATCAACCGGGTTTACATCGGCAAGCCCTACAAAATGATTCCCGAGGGAAAGCGCGCCACCGCCAAGGACTATGACGTATTTACCGCCGATCTCATGGATCGGATTTATGGTCTGGGGGACGGCGTATGAGAGTCGAAGTAGCAAAAACCGCTGGCTTCTGTCCCGGAGTCAAGCGTGCGGTGGACATGGTGGAGGAGGCAGCCCACAGCGGCATTCCCACCGTGACCTATGGTCCCATCATCCATAACCATCATGTGGTGGAACGGTTTGCGCAAATGGGTGTCCACGAAGTTTCCCATTTCTCTGAGGTCACGCCGAGCACCCAGGTGATCATCCGGAGCCACGGAGTTGCCCGGGCGGTGTATGAGGGACTGGAGCAGCAGGGTGCAATCATAAAAGACGCCACCTGCCCCTATGTCAAGCGCATTCACAACATCGTCTCCCAGGGATCGGAGCAGGGGAGAACCCCCATTATCATTGGCATTCCCACCCATCCGGAGGTGGAGGCAATTGCGGGCTGGTGTCAGGATCCCCATGTGTTTGAAACTGCCGAAGCCCTGGAACAATGGCTGGTGGAGGACCCTGAACGGCAGCATATGCCCCTCATTATGGTTTCCCAGACCACCAGCACAGAAAAGTTATGGAAAAACTGTACGGAAACTATAAAAAAGCTATGTACAAACTGCGAAATCTTTGATACAATATGTAGTGCAACAGAAAAACGCCAGAGTGAAGCAGCCCGGCTTGCCCAACGCTGTGAGTCAATGATCGTCATTGGTGACAGGAACAGTTCCAACACGAAGCGACTTCGAGAGATTTGCTCCGAAGTTTGTAAACATACCTGTCTCATCGACAGTGGTGCGGATTTATCGGCGGCTGATTACATCGGAAAATCATCTGTTGGCATCACTGCTGGTGCGTCCACACCACAGTGGATAATTAAGGAGGTTTACAACATCATGAGCGACGAAATCAAAACTGAAGCTACCGAGGAGTCCTTTGACCAGCTGCTGGAGCAGTATGACAAATCTTTAAATACAGGAGATAAGGTTACCGGCATCGTAACTGGTATCACCCCCACTGAGATCGCAGTGGATCTGGGCACCAAGCACGCAGGCTACATCCCCTACAGCGAGGTTTCCGATGACCCCAACGTAAAGCCTGAGGAGGCTTTCCAGGTTGGTCAGGAGATCGAGGTCTATGTCATCCGCGTGAACGACGCTGAGGGCACCGTTGCCCTGTCCAAGAAGAAGCTGGATGCGCAGAAGAACTGGGACGAGATCGAACAGGCTTGCGAGGACAAGACTGTGGTTGAGGGCTACATCACTGAGCAGAACAAGGGCGGTATTGTTGCAAACGTCAAGGGCATCCGTGTGTTCATCCCCGCTTCCCAGACCGGCGTTCCCAAGAACGGCGATATGGGCGCACTGGTAAAGACCACTGTGAAGCTCAAGATCACCGAGGTCAACCGTCAGCGCAAGAGAGTGGTGGGCTCCATCCGTGCCGTCACCGCTGAGGCACGCAAGGCTGCTGCCGAGAAGATCTGGGCTGAGATCGAGGTTGGCAAGAAGTATCAGGGCGTTGTCAAGAGCCTGACCTCTTACGGTGCTTTCGTTGACATCGGCGGCGTAGACGGCATGGTTCATGTTTTCGAGCTGCGCTGGAGCCGCATCAAGAGCCCCGCAGATGTCGTGTCTGTTGGCGACGAGATCGAAGTTTACGTCATCTCCTTCGACCCCGAGAAGCGCAAGATCTCTCTGGGCTACAAGACCGACGAGACCAACCCCTGGACCATCTTCACCACCAACTATCATGTTGGCGATGTTTGCGAGGTCAAGATTGTCAAGCTGATGACCTTCGGCGCATTTGCTGAGATCATCCCCGGTATTGACGGTCTGATTCACATCTCCCAGATCGCTGACCGCCGCATCGGCAAGCCCGAGGACGTGCTTACCGAGGGTCAGACTGTGGATGTAAAGATCATCGACATCGACACCGAGAAGAAGCGTATCTCTCTGTCCATCCGTGCTCTGCTGGAAGAGGAAGAGGACGAAGAGTAAGAAACAATCAAAAATTGCCGCCGGACATTGCGTCCGGCGGTTTTTTGCGATATAAAAGCCGACGTACTTCCAATACGCCGGCTTTTGTCATATCCGATTCAATAATTAGAATGCAATCTGCTTCCAAAGCGCAATCACGCAGAGAATTACCGCGAACGGCACATACACGTATCTTCCCACGGTGTACCACAGGGTGCTGCGGTTTTTCCTGCTGCCCAGGTTCACTGCCTCGAAAATCTTTTCCTTTTTCATTACATAGAACCAGCTGATGGAACCCAGAGTTGCGCCAATGGGAATGATGTAGATGGAAACCAGATCCATCCAGGGTCCCCAGCTGTCAATGCCCTCCATAAAGATGCCTATGCCCAGGCAGAGGGCACACAGAATACCCAGTGCTGCTCCACGGCGGAGTTTCGGGAACCGATGGAGCAGGGGCTCTGCCACCGCCTCGAACATGTTTTGAAGGCTGCTGACACCAGCGAAAATCATCGCGGCATAGAGGATCACGGCAAACAGACGCCCCAAGGGAATGTCCTGCAAAATCTCCGGCAGCGTTACGAACAGCAGCCCGGGACCGGCACCCACGTCCAGCCCATAGGAAAAACAGGCGGGGATAATCACCAGCGCGGCAATCAGCGCTGCAATGGTGTCAAACAGCGCCGTGTTCTGAGCGACACCAACCACGTCCTCGTCCTTGGAAAGATAGGAGCCATAGGTAATCATACCGCTTCCGGTGACGGACAGAGAGAAAAACGCCTGACCCATCGCCCAAATCCAGACCATGGGGTTCTTCAGCGCTGACCAATCAGGAACGAACATGAACCGGTAGCCATCCGATACGCCGGGCAGAAGCGCCACACGAATGGCAAGCACCACAAAAATCAGGAAGAACAGCGGCATCATGATTTTGTTGCTGAGTTCAATGCTCTTTGCTCCCAGCAGCAGGGTCAAAAGCGTTCCAACCACCACAATAATATGAAAGGGAACCACGGAAAAGTCGCTGCCGGAGAAGGAGGCGAACCAGTCGGCAGTATTTGCCGTCATCAGCGTGCCTAGGACGGAATCCACCAGCGCTTTTAGCACATAGGATACAATGACCGCATAGCCAATGGCGATGCAAAGAGAGCCAATTAAGGGCAGCCAGCCTAAAATCCGACCCACTGTGCCCATTTTCTTCCCACGAGTGCCCCATGCCATTTCATAGGCGCCCAGGGTACCGGTACCGGCAGCACGTCCCACAGAAAACTCCGCAGGCAGTCCCACATAGCTGAATACCAGAATAAAGAACAGATAGACCAGCAAAAAAGCGCCGCCGCCATTGCTGCCCATTTTGTGCGGGAAGCCCCACACGTTTGCCATGCCAACCGCCGAGCCTACAGATGCCAGAATGAAGCCCCAGCGGCTGCCAAAGCCCTTGTGTTTATGATTCATATTTTCTCCTTCCGCCGCCCTGGATGCATTGTCTGTGAGTTTGACACTTTACATGACTGAAACACGAAAGCAGCAAGGCGACACCACATCAATGAGTTGCTCTGCTATTGTACCTGTTACATAGGAGAAAGTCAAACAAAGCCGGAAAAATCTGTGCATTTTGCCATACAGGTTACAAAAAGCAGCCTGCTGAAATCCGGAGAATTCAGCAGGCTTGTGACATTATGCGTTCGCTATGGTTCTTTGCTTTTTACATAATTGTGCTCAATATATGAGATCAGAAAAGATCCACTGTAGTTCAGTCAGAACTACAGTGGATCTTTGGTCGGAGTGGCGGGATTCGAACCCGCGGCCTCTTGGACCCGAACCAAGCGCGATACCAAGCTTCGCCACACCCCGATTTCCCGTATATTATATCACGGCAGCGGAAAAAGTCAAGGAATTTATTTGTAGCTGCCCGGGAATCTCAGGGAGGGGGAGCAGCGAGCATATTACCGGTTCGTATTGAATTTCAGCAGCTGGCAGATGATATGCTGGAGTCCACGGGCGGCATCACCGGACGCCATAGACGGTACGCTGCCGGTACGCTCCGCTGCCTGCTGCGGCGTCAGGGGAACATGGATAAAACCGCCCAGAACGTCTGCGGCACTTTGAGAAAGGGCGTGGAGCAGGGTATACATCACATCGTTGCACACATAGGTTCCGGCGGAATTGGACACTGCAGCCGGGATGCCTGATTTCTGCAGTTCCTCTGTCAGTCGTTTCACCGGAATTGTTGCAAAATAGGTGGTAGGACCCTCCGGGCAGATGGGCATTTCCTCCGGCGCAAATCCCTCATTATCCGGGATTCGGGCATCCCGCAGGTTCACTGCCACACGCTCCAGATGCAGCTCTGCGGTACCTTCTGCCTGACCGGTACACAGGACCAGGTCCGGTGAAAGTTCGCCCAGCGCCTGCTTCAGCGCCTGCTCCGCTCCCTTAAACGCCACCGGAAGCTCTGCGGTTATCACCTGCGCAGCGCCGATGTCTTTCGGCAGCAGTTTTGCTGCCAATGCCGACGCATTCTCTTGATCTGTTCCAAAGGGTGCAAAATAAGTCACCAATACGCGCATAAAAATCCCTCATTTCCAGCCTATCCTATCAGATTTTATTTCAAAATGCAACGAAAACCGGCACCCCGTAGGATACCGGTTTCGATTATTCTGTTGATTTGGCGTTACAGCTTCTTTACCATCAACGCCCGAATGGCATTGAGCACCGCCAGCACCATTACGCCAACGTCCGCAAAAATTGCAGCCCACATATTGGCGATGCCCAGTGCGCCGAGAATCAGGCACAGAACCTTAATGCCAATGGCAAAATAGATGTTTTCATAGACAATCCGAATGCACTTCCGGGCAATGCGAATGGCTTTGGAGATTTTCAGAGGGTCGTCGTCCATGAGCACGATATCGGCAGCCTCAATGGCGGCATCGGAGCCCAGTGCACCCATAGCGATGCCCACATCGGCACGGGACAGCACCGGCGCATCATTGATGCCATCGCCCACAAATGCAAGGTTTTCCTTGGGTCCCTTCTCACTGAGCAGCTTTTCTACCTTTTCCACCTTATCTCCGGGCAGCAGCTCGCTGTAGACCTGAGAAATGCCCAGCTCCTTTGCCACCTGCTCCGCAGCCGCTTTTCCGTCGCCGGTGAGCATGACGGTCTTGGTGATACCAGCCTTGTGCAGTGCTTCTACTGCCTCTTTGGCATGGGGCTTGATCCGGTCGGTGATGAGAATATGACCGCTGTAGTCCCCAGCCAGCGCCACATGGACCACGGTTCCTACACTCTTGCAGGGGGTATAGGGGATGCCCAGACGATCCATGAGCTTTCCATTGCCCACCGCCACGGGAATGCCGTCTACCACTGCGGTGACGCCGTTGCCGCCAATTTCCTCAATATCCGTGACCCGGCTCCGGTCCAGCTCACCGCCATATGCCTTTTGCAGACTGCGGCTGATGGGATGGGAGGAGGCAATCTCAGCAAGGGCTGCATATTCCAGCAGCTTCTGATCCT
>CAJKNS010000058.1 GCA_905201305.1 uncultured Eubacteriales bacterium | reverse complement strand
ATCGGCGGTAGCGGTGCCCAGGGTGACATAGTTGACGCCGTAGCCGCAGAACGCACCGTTCAGAGCAAAGGAGTCAGCGCCGGCATAGTGGGGAATCTTTGCATCCACGAACTTCTCATAGATAGCAAGCTCAGCCGTCATAACGGTGTTGTCAGTGGGGGTGAACACAGCGTCAACACCGGCAGCAATCAGCGCATCAGCAGCCAGAGCAACCTCATCGTTGGTGGTACCGGTCTTTTCAACTACCTCGATGCCCTTCTCCTTGCAGTAAGCTTCTGCGGAAGCAATGGCGCTCTTGGAGGAATCCTGACCCTGGTCATACAGAAGACCAAGCTTCTTCAGGTCGGGGTTGGCTGCCAGCATCAGGTCGATGATCGCTTCCACATTCAGCGCATCAGAGGTACCGGTGACATTGGAACCGGGAGCGTCCAGGCTGTTGACCAGACCGGCGCTGACCGGATCGGATACGGCGGAGAATACAACGGGAATCTGATTTTCTTCGGTGGCAGTCTGCATAATCAGAGCTGCGGGAGTTGCAATGGGAATGATGACGTCTACATTATCAGCTACCAGATCGGAAGCAATCTGGTTCAGCGTCGTGGAATCTGCCTGACCGTTCTTGGTGTAATCAGCATAATCAAAGGTCACGCCCAACTCCTGTCCCTTGGCGTCCAGCTCTGCCTGAATGGCGGATTCAATCTGGTCCAGGGAAGCATCGTCTACGTACTTCACAATGCCGACCTTATAAACGGTGCCCTCGGCAGCGGCAGGCGTGTCGATGGCAGAGAACTCAACCTGGGAGTTCTTTTCCTCTGCGGCAGGTGCAGCGGGAGTAGAACCGGCAGTGGATGCAGCGGATGCACTGGAAGCAGCGCCGGAACCGCAGGCGGCAAGGCTGAGACTCATGGCAGCAGCCAGAACCATGGCAAGTGCCTTCTTTACAAATTTCACGTTTTTCATTGGGGTAGTCCTCCTAAAAATATAGATTCGACTGAAAACGCGGATTTTGATGCCGGGGAAGGTATAAAAAAACGCCCTTATCCCCATATAAGGGACAAGAGCTAACTCCTGCGGTACCACCCTAATTGATGCAATGCATCCGCTCTGCGCACAGTCATGCGCTCCGCTGCTGTAACGGGTCGGAACCCCCGTTGCCATCTACTGGGACAAGTCCGTTCAAGGCACCCTCACAGGTCCATTCACCTTCGGCTCCCCTGCTGTGATTTCACCGTCCACAGCTCTCTTTGAGGTTCTGCCTGAGCTACTCTTCCTGCTCATCAGTTTTGATATGGTTAGATTATACTCCCGGAGTTTTCATTTGTCAACATGTTTTTTGAAAAAGCTTTGATTCAGTAAATTGCTACAGCTTTCGGTCCATTCAACGGCAAATTTTCTGTTCAATCTGTCAGATAGGAGGCAGTAAAACACAGCATTTTAACCAATTGCACACAATTTCTTCATATGGTATACTATTCACGAGGAAGTGAAACGAAAAGAGGCAGAAAACATGAGTCAGGAAGTGTCAAAACCCGTACCAACCTGGTGTAAAGCCATTATCATTGTGCTGCTGGCACTGTGCACGGTGCTGCTTTGTCAGAGCTATCGTGCCACCGCTACCGCAAACGATCTGGAGGATTCCGTGTCCAGCATCTGTTCCGGCTCCATGCAGGACATTGAGCTGGAGCTAAGAAGCGGCGATCCCAAGCTGGGTAAAAATCTCTATCAATTCTATACCATCACCCGGGTCTACCCCACCACCTCCTATGCCGAACTGGCAGAGCATCTTCTGGTTTTAGAGGATCCGGACAAGCTCGCTGCACTGACCCCGGAGGAGCGCGCTTACATTGCCGACGGTCTGCGTGCATTTTTGCAGGACGAGCAAATTCCGGAACGAGAGGATTATCTCGTCGGCATTGAAAATATTGCCCTGGAGCTGAATCATTAAACAATACATAGAAAACCGGACACAAGGCCTGTTCCCTGTGCCCGGTTCTTTTCATGCCTGATCCATGGGCAAATCTCCCAGATTTACATCCTTTTCCGTGGAAATACCGTGAAAATGCAGCGGCTGGAAGCCCGGCGCGGTAATGGTGAGATCATAGGTTCCCACCTTGAGATTCTTAAACCAGAAGTCTCCGTAGCTGTCGGTTTCCTGGGTCCAGGTGCTCACGCCATCGGTCAGCGTGCAGGTGCCGCCAATGATGACTTCCTTTTCAATGGGATCATAGACCGTTGCGGCAATGAACTTCCCGGGGATGTTTTTATAATATACCCTTGCGCCAACGCCTTCGGTCAGGGGCTTTGCGTCCCCTATCTCCGACTCATCCACCCACTGCAGGGCGTCGGTGGGACAGGCATCCACGCACCGTGGCATTTTATCTCCATGGTCCAATAGATGGGCGCAGCCGGTACATTTTTGGGCAATGCCGGATTGCTTGTTGAAATAAATCACATCGTCATAATAGCAGGCTTCCTTGCATTTCCCGCAGCCGGAGCACTTGTCCGGATCAATGAGCACCAGACCATCCGGACGGCGGTAAATGGCGTTTTCGGGACATACGTCCATACACGGTGCCTTTTCACAGTGGTTGCACATGCCCGAAATGTAGTAAATCTTCACCTTGGGGATGGTGCCGCACACATGCTCATGGACCTTGCACCAGAACTGTCCGGTCATGTCCTGAGGAGCCGCATAGGGACGCCAGTCGTTGCCGCAGTTTTCGTCCTTGCAGGCAAGCTGACAGTTAAAGCAGCCGGAGCACCGGGCTACATCGATTAAAAATACCTTTCCCATTACTCTGCCTCCTTTTCATCCACCAGCCAGCCTGCCAGGCATACACCGGCATCCGGGTCAATTTTCCGGGCAAATGCCTCGGGATAATCCCGCTTCCACTGCTCCATTTCCTCGTCCGTAACCTTCTCCACCTGGGCAAGAAAGCCGGAAACCGCCATACCGGTGGCGTTTTTTGAGGTAGTGGAGGTAGGGGGAATGGTGTTGATTGCGCCGCCGCGATCCAGATAACCGGGAATAATGGGATCCAGCCGGGAGCCATGGTCTACATAGCACACGCTGGGCATCACACGCTCGGTGACATATGCGCCGCACAGCACCACGCCGCGCTCGTTATACACCTTGACAATGTCCCCATGCTTGATGCCGCGCTTCTCCGCCTCGCTGGTATGGAGCCAGCAGGGCTCATACTGATAGCCATCCTTGCCCCGGATTTTCATGGTTTCCACTTCCCGGTTCCAGATGATATCGTCACACTGGGCATGCATCCGCCATCTGCCGTGGTTGGACATACACAGCAGCGGATATTTCTCCGCCCGGGTGCTGGACAACCGCTCGTCATGGCATTCGCTCTTCTCTACCCAATGTGGCACCGGCATACGCTCGGGGTCATCGGGGGTGTATTTTGCAATTTCCGTGGAGTAGTATTCCAGCTTGCCTGTGGGGGTGGACAGGGGGTTATTCTCCGGGTCCTTATAGAAGTTATACAGACCCGCAGGAATCTGATCCAGCTCCTCCTGCTCTTTACAGGGCACCACAAAGATCTTTCGCTTCTGGAACTCCTCCCAGGTCATATAATCCTCACAGCCGGTGGCTTTATAGAAGAACCGGACTCGGTCCTCCTCACTCATATGGTCGGTATAGGCGTCATAATACTCCGGACCCAGCTTTTCTGCCACCTTGGCGCAAACGTCAAAGTCTGAAAGGCTCTCGCCCACCGGCGGACAGCAGGGATGCTCCAGATAAATGGAGGTAAAAGCGCCGGAGGACATATCGTTGCCCAGATCGTTCATCTCGTGCTTGGTGACCACCGGGAAAATGATATCCGCAAAATAGCAGTCATTCTCCAGCCAGGGATGCTGCGCGACTATACACTCAATAGAGGGGTCCTGGTACGCCCGCATGGTGAGGTTGCCGTCGTTCCAGCAGGTCACCTGACAGGGCGCATCGGTCCAGATCATGTGCACCCGACTCATACCGTCTCTGGGGTATTTCATCTCTTCAAACTGGTACTGCTGGGTGGGCTTTCGATAGTTGTTGGCATCAGGCTGTTGAGAGGACGAGAAGCACTGGAGTCCCCGCCATTCCGCATGACCTTCAATGATTGCCTTATGGATGCAGCACCGGGGGATAAACTGCTTGGGTGCAGGCAGCTGGGTAAAGAGCTTTATGAGCTCCGGTGCCCGCTGCTTCTGGGCGTCGGTAAGAACATAGCGTCCCATGTTGATGCTGGGGTCAACATCACCGTCCACCGGGCGCAGGGGATCGCCGATGACCGTGATTTTCGGCACAAACTTGCCCTGGAACGGCACCGGATAGTCCCGGTTCCAAAGGCTCCATTCGATCATTTTCGCCTGATGCACACCGGGCTTGCCAACCCCACGCATGCCCAGCAGCATAACCTCCAGCCGGGCAGGCTCAGAGGAATAGGGACCGCGGATATAGCAGCCGCCGTTGCCGTGGATAATGGATGCGGTTTTTTTCGCCCAATCCCGGGCAAGCGCCTTGATGGTCCATTCCTTCACGCCGCACTTTTCACTTGCCCAGGCGGGGGTTTTGGGTACGCCGTCCTCCCTGCCCAGCACATAGTCCTCGAACTTGTCAAAGCCGTAGGCGTGCTTGTCAATATAGTCCTTGTCATAGGTGCCCTCAGTAATCCAGATGTAAGCAATGGCAAGCTGCAATGCCGCATCGGTATTGGGCAGAATGGGAATCCACTTATCCGCATGGACCGCAGCACCGTAGTTCAGGTCCGGGCAGACGTAGACACTTTTCAGACCGATTTCCGTCAGCCAGTAGCATAGCCGGGAGGGCATATGGCTGACCACGCCCAAGGGCGTTGTCTCCGGATCGCAGCCCCAGAACAGCAGCAGGTCTGAATGCTTGGCAATATCGGGATAGAGATTGGACTGCGGCGCCATTTCGCCTACAGGTTCGCAGCCCCAGACGTATTTTGCACCCCAGAACCAGCCCTCCCAGGAGTCCATGTTCCGCATCTGGAGGGTATAGCCGCCCATGAGGCTCAGAAGCCGGTTGGGGCAGCCATGGCTGGGCGCCACATTCTTGCCCTCGCCGTGCATGTCCGCCTGACACAGCACTGCCTCGGGACCGTATTTTTCCTTCTGACGCTTTAATTCCTTTGCCACAATCTCTGCGGCCTCGTCCCAGGAAATCCGCACGTATTTGCTCTTGCCCCGGGTTTCGGGATGACGATCGCCGTCCGGGTCCCAGTCCACCCGCTTCAGAGGATATTTGACCCGGTTGGGGGAATAGACCCGGGCTTTATAGCCCAGACCAAAGGGCGTGATGGTGACCCGATCCGGCGCAGAAAATGTGCTGCCCCGGGCTTCGATTTTCCAGGGGTTGCAGTATTTATCCGTATATTCCTTGTCATAGTGATAAGGGCGAATCCGGGTAATCTTACCATCGTTGGAGTCCACCAGGCAGGGACCGCCGCTTTCCGGTCCCATCAGGCTGAAACTGATGATGTTCTGATCCTCCGGAATGAATTTATTTTTCATCGTAAGGAGTTGCTCCTTCCCTGTTGTTCGTTCTAAACGTCTTATGCAACGCCGATTTGCGCAGCATTGCCCTACATTATTACGGAACCATTATATACAATCTGCGCTATAATATCAAACACAGAAAAAGCAAAACGGTTACAACGTATTGTTGTAACCGTTTTGACTAATACAACGATTTTAAACGCTCCGAATCAGCCGGAGATATTGACGCGGACCACGCACTCAAAGTCGTCACTGCCGATGGAGGTAGTAATTTTGCAGGTGCCGTTTGCCACAGCGGTAACAACGCCCTTGCTGTCAACGGTGGCAACCTTGGTGTCGCTGGACTTCCAGGTGAAGTCCGGTACCTCGTTGCCTACCACGGATTTCAGCGTCAGCTGGAAGTATTCGCCCTTCCGGCTGAGGGTAACATCCTCATAGTTGATGACGTATTCGGATTCGTCGCTGTTGACGCCCTTATTGCCGGTGACATTGACGCAGCGGACAATACAGGAAGCGGTATATTCGGCAATGGATGCAGTGATTACTGCGGTACCGTCTGCCACTGCGGTGACAACACCCTCATCATCCACGGTGGCAACCGTCTCGTCCGAGGACTCCCAGACGGTGTTCTTGATCTGATCGGAGGTCAGGTCATAGTCAATGGCAAGCGCCAGCGTCTGCCCCTCGTGGTTCATGGTTACGTCTTCATAGTTCATGTCCAGAACCGTGCTGGGAACCGTAAAGTCGCAGGTGACGTAGACCGTAATGGAGGCATCGCCGCAGGTGCCGGTGATGGTACAGGTGCCGCCGCGACGGGCAGAAATTACGCCATAGTCATCCACCGTTGCGATGGTTTCGTCAGAGCTTTCCCATTTAATGTGGCTCTTGGCATCCGAGGGATCGATGACATAGACCACCTCGGTGGTTTCGCCGCGGGAATACATGATAATATACTCCGTTCCGGTGACCTTAAATTTGGTTACGTCAATATTCTCCTCTGCATCCACGGGAGTATTTTCGTCCACCGCAGAACCACCCGGGAGCACCGTTTCCTCTTCGATTGCGGAAACCTCCGGCACAACGGCTTCCGGTGTTGTCTCCGGGGCAACCGTAGTTGTTTCAGACACAGCCGGCGTGGTGGTGCCCAGCAGTTCATCGTCGCTCATGGTCTCAAAGAAGCCCAGCTTGTAAAGCATGCCAAGTGCAGCGCCTACCACCACAACCAGCACCACGATCAGACCGATGACAATGCCCAGCAGCGTCTTGCTGTTGTCCTTTTTCTTTTTCTTCTTTTTCTTAGAGCCGGAGGAATGACTGCCGGAATTTCCGGGATTCTTCGGCTTCGGAGCATCCTCAGGACGTTTCTTTTTCTTTGGTGCAGGATCCGCTTCGTTCGTCTCCTGACGCTTGGGCCTTTCGGCGATCTCCTGGGGCTTCTCCACCTTGGGCGCATCGCTCTTTTTCCGCGTCTTGGTTGCAGACTTGGCTGCTTTCTTCGCAGCGGGCGGTACAGTTTCCTGCTTTTGTACTTTCTTCGGAGTTGAAGCTGCCTTGGGCGGTTCATTTTCCAGAGTCGCGCTTTGCGCAGGGTTGACCGACTGCTTCAGAGCAGCTTCAATGGCGCTGCTGATATCATAGTCGTTCGCTTCCGCCGAAGCTGTCTGCTCCGCTTCCTTGATTTCCTCCGGATGGAACAGGATGGTGTCTTCTTCCACTGTGGCAGCATTCTGATCCGCAACAGGCTTGGAAGGTGCAGCTTCCGGCGCGCCCAAATCGGCAAACGCCTTGCTGAGATCGTTCATGACTGCCTCAATGGCACCATCGTCTTCCCTGCCGCAGTTCGGACAAATGTCTACCCCATCCGGGATCATGTTCCCGCACTTTTCGCATATCTTACTCATAGTAAGTCCTCCAACCATCAATCTCATTCAAAATAATATGTAGAAGTCGGCAAAAATCTGGTCACATTCAGCCGACAACCATGTACTGCTTAACATGATACCACAGATTTCTCAAAATTCCAACAGTTTATGTGCTCCGGCTGTTGCTTTTTTCTCCGAAATAACGTAAAATAAAATGGAGTGTATGCAGGTGATACGCCGGCAGCACCAAATCGAAGAAATCAATTTCCCCTATGGGAGGTATTACATTGATCGATCCAAAAAAAATTACGCCGCTACTCAGTAATATGACAGTAGACAGAAAGCTCGCCAAGGGTCCTTCCGGCGATGTCTATGTGGTTTCTCGAAGAGTTGACGGGAAAAAGCTGGCGCTGAAGCACATTTCGATTCCCACCAGCGACGCCGAAACCAAGGCGCTGATCTATGCCGGTGCGGTAAAGAATGAATCGTCTGCCCAGCGGTACTATACCAGCCAGGTCAAGGATCTGAAAAACGAGCTGCTTCTGCTCAACGGCGTGAAAAATGCTTCGAATCTGCTGAAATTCCGGGGCTATCAGGTGGACCAGAAGTACATCGGCGTGGGATATGACGTGTATCTGCTGTCTGACTACTATCCCAGCCTGACCGAACATCAAAAGGCTGCTCCGCTGACCAAGCTCCAGGCTGTGAACCTTGCCATCGACCTGTGTTCGGCACTGGAACAGCTGCGCAGCGGCGGACTGATTCATAAAGACGTTCAGCCGCACAACGTATTTTACGGCAGCGGCGGTCACTTTATGCTGGGCGATCTGGGTCTGGTCCAGATCGCTGAACTACCCTACAGCTCCATGCCCGACGCCATGATTACGCCATATTCCGCCCCCGAGGTTCGCTCCGGAGATGCGGTATTGTCCGAAACCATGGACATCTACAGCGTGGGCGTGATTCTCTACGAGGTCTACAATGGCGGTGAGCTTCCTCTGGACGAGCAGAACAAGCTGATCCAGACCAAGAAGTCTCCCCTGGCGGCGCCAAAGTATGCAGATGTAGCGCTGTCTGAGATTATCCTTAAGGCGTGTGCCCGTAAGCCGGAGGACCGGTATTCGTCCCCCTCCGATATGAAGCAGGCATTGGTGCTGTACATGCAGCGGAGCAATTTGACAAACGAGCTGCTGGTTCCCCCTCCGGCGGAGGTAAAGCCGGAGAAAGCTCCCGATGACGCTTCCGTGGATATGTCGGAAATCGCTGCAACCATCGAAGCCGGACAGGCTGCCGAGCATCCCGATCAGGTGGAAAAGCCAGAACCCGATGCACCGGAGGTTCCGGTGGTCGAGGAAAAGCCAAAAGCGCCCAAGCGCGTGATTGGCGACGACGACCTGCTGATTCCCGACTGTGAGGATATGAGCGTCGAGACGTTTATGGCGTCGCTCCGTTCCTCCAGCGGATTGGAGGTCTACAGTATGGACGATCAGGGCAATATGTCCACCGTGCCTGGCTACGAAACTGAAGAAACCCTGCCGGATGATACCCAGTTCGTGGATTCCGCCGACAATCACTTTGCCGTACTTCAGGATCTTGCCAAAATAGATGACCAGGCAGCGGACGCGCCTGCCGATGAGCCCAAGCCGGCAGAAACGGAATTCCAGAATATTCTCCCGGACGATTTGGACTTGGATCTGGGCGACGGTCCCCTGCTTCAGGATCCTCCGGAGCAGGAAGAGCTCCCTGCGGATGAGGAGCCGGAGGAAGAGCCCGAGGAAGAGCCTGAGCCGGAATACCGTGCGTCTGCTCCCCGCCGGAAGCATCACCGCCGCAACGACGACATCAATACTTATGAGAGCGGCACCGATGAGGAGGACGATGAGGACGAGGAAGATGACGCTTGGATTTCCACCTGGAAAAAGGTATTGATCACCGTCATTGTTCTGATTGTTCTGGCAGGCGGCAGCTTTGCCGGATATATTCTGAAAACCGACACCGTCAGCAACATGAAGTCCCAGGTGGTTTCCTCCACCTCCGTCACCATTACCGCTGATCGGAAGAACAACAGCCAAATGGACGTCATTGCCACCAACACCAGCGGTGAGGAAGTCGCCCGGGTGGCCTTTGACCAGGGCAGCGCTACCGTAACCGGTCTGAATCCCAACACCACCTATTCCTTTACCATGTCCTCCACTGACGGCAAGCTGCTGCTGGGCAACAAAAAGGTATCTGCCAAGACTGCGGAAATGACCAATATTACTGCATTCTCCCCCACTGCGCTGGGCGCTGTATCGGCTACTCTGGCGCTTGGCGGCGTTGGACCGCAGCCCAACCAATGGGTGATTACGCTGACCTCCGATGACGGTGAAAACCTCACCTTTACAGAGAGCACAATTTCCGCAAACGGAATCGTTCTGGATGGTCTGACTCCCAACACCCACTACACTGCCACGGTCTCTACCGACACTGGCGATGCGTTGGGCGGAACCACCACCTGCGAATTCACCACCATGGATTATACCGAGCTTGCCAGCTTTGAGCAGTCCGGTATCACCACCGACAGCGTATCCCTGAAGTGGAGCTTCTCCGGTACCGTGCCGGATAAATGGACCGTCACCTGCGAGGGAACTGACGGCAGCTCCACCACACAGGATGTCACCGGAACCGACTGCACTATCAGCGGTCTGACCTCCGGCGTCACCTATACCTTCACCCTGTCCACACCTTCTTTGAAGGCAACGGATCTTGCAACACTTTCCATTGGCATCCCCTCTGTTACGATTTCCAGCGTCACCAGCAGTCTGGACGATGACGGCAACGTTGTGGTCAATTGGGACTACACCGGCGACACCGATCCGAAGGAATGGCGCATCTCTTACGCCTACAACACCACCGACGGTGCCGACGTAACTCCCACCACCGTTACCTCCGATACCACCTCTGCAACCCTTACCGGCTTGATTCCTGACACAGCTTATACCATTACCGTGGTTGGTGCAGACGATTTGAGCGTAGGCGGAGATGCTTCTACCACCTGCCAGACCGGCGATGCCGAGAAGTTCACCAAATACGGCTGCACGGATGTATCCATGGAGCTGTTCGTGAAGGAAGACAATCCGGACAAGCTGACCAACCCCTCCACTACATTCACAACCTCCCAGCATATTTCCTTTGTGGTCTATGCCAGCTATGATGCAACGGAGGAGGATAAGACGGTTTCCACCACCTATGTCATTCGTGATTCCAGCGGCAACCCGTACCTGGTCTACTCCAAGGGCAGAACCTGGTCCGGCTCCTGGACCAGATCCCAGCACACCGGTGAGCTGCCCAATCCCATCACAACCCCCGGTTCCTACACACTGGAGGTCTACTTCGATGGTGATTTCATGGCATCCTCTAACTTCACCGTAACCGAATAACCACAAAAATCCCTGCCGCGTATCTCTTCTGCGGCAGGGATTTTTTTCGGCAATGCCGCGCAAATTGGCAGCGGTGTTGCCCTTACTTCTTTTCGAAGCTCATGCAGTCGGTGCACTGATCCACGGTGGGATTTGCCTCATGGGTGCCTACGTGAATCTGGCTCAGAGAACAGTAGTTCTCAGTGTCACAGTGATGGGCACACTGGTTGACCGTACATGCGATTGCCTTGTTGGCGTTGCAGCTACAGCTCATTTGAAAACTCCTCCTTCTTCGGTTGTAGAGGTAGTATAAGCAGGATGATGAAAAGTATGCAAAAAGCCGCCGGAGCAAAATGCTCCAGCGGCAAATTTTTATGCTTCCTGCCAGTTATGGTACACGTTTTGAATGTCGTCGTCATCCTCCATAGCATCCAGCATTTTCTGCATATTCTTGATGTCCTCTTCCTTCTCCAGGGTCTGATAGTTCTGGGGAACCATCTCGATCTGGGCAGAGACAAAGGTGTACTTGTCCTGCAGTGCGGAGGTCACAGCGTTGAAATCATCGGGATCGGTATAGATGATATAAACGTCATCATCCTTCTGGAAGTCGGCAGCGCCGGCGTCCAGCGCGTCCATCATCACCTCATCCTCGTCCAGCTCCTCGTCCTCGTCTTCAATGACAATGACGCCCTTCTTATCAAAGCTCCAGCTAACGCAGCCGGAAGCGCCCAGGTTGCCGCCGAATTTGTCGAAATAATGGCGGACGTTGGAAGCGGTACGGTTACGGCTGTCGGTCATGGTGTCAACGATTACCGCAACACCGCTGGGACCGTAGCCCTCATAGGTAATGGATTCGTAGTTATCGGCATTGCCGGAGCCAACTGCCTTTTCAATGGTGCGCTTGATGTTGTCGTTGGGCATATTGGCAG
>CAJKNS010000057.1 GCA_905201305.1 uncultured Eubacteriales bacterium | reverse complement strand
CGCATTGCCTCCATGCTGGAGGTGGGCACGGGCTTCCATCCGGAGCTCACGGGCAGGGAGAATGTCTACATGAACGGCGCAATCCTTGGCATGACCAAGGCGGAGATCAGCCGCAAATTTGACCAGATCGTGGAGTTTGCGGAGATGGAAAAGTTCATCGATACCCCGGTCAAGCGCTATTCCAGCGGCATGTACGTGAAGCTGGCGTTCGCGGTTGCGGCGCATCTGGATAGCGAGATCATGGTCATGGACGAGGTCCTGGCGGTGGGCGACATGAAGTTCCAGCAGAAGTGTTTGGGAAAAATGGGCGATGCCGCGGGCGCTGAGGGGCGCACCGTGCTCTATGTCAGCCATAATATGAATACCATCCGTCAGCTGTGCACCAGATGCATCGTGCTGGACCACGGAAAGCTCATCTTTGATGGCGATGTGGAGAAGGCGATTGAGATCTATGAGGATGTGAAATCCGATAATGCTCCATTCATGGATTATTCTGCTTACGAACGTCCCAGTTGGCTTGTGAGTGATAGCATTCGCATAGTGTCTGCGGAATATTGCAATTCCCAGGGCAATCGTTGTAGATCCTGTGATTTTATTGATGATAATTTCATTATCAAATTAAACATAAAATGCAAAAAGAAACTGGATAATGTTGGATTTCGCGTGGAAATTAAAACATTGGCGGGAACAATTGTGGGAACAACGATTTTGAAAGAGCTGCCTGTCAGCGATCGTTCTGAGGTGCAAAGTTTTGCCCTGAAATATGACATCAGTAATTTGATGCCCGGAGACTATGCTTCAAACTTTGTGCTCTTTTCCAGAAATGAATTTGGAACATGCCAGAATATGGACTGGGTGACGGGGCTTGGATTCAGAAAAATGAATGCTGAAAAGCCGGATATTGACTGGGACTATGCACATTGGGGAAGCGTTCAGTTGAATAGTCCAGAGATATTACAGTGATAGGTGGGGCAGTTATGACATACGGCTTTATCACCATCGCCACCGGCGATACGCAATACTACCAAATGGCAGTGAACCTCCTGCACTCCTACCGCTATTTTTCCAAAGCTCCGCTGCCGTTTGCGATTCTGACAGACCAGGAAAATGAATATACAGCGGAGTTCGATACAGTACGTCTGTTTTCGCACGCGCACCGCAACTATCTGGACAAGCTGGAGATGTTTGCGCTGCTGCCCTACGATGTGAATCTATTTATCGATGCGGACTGCCTTGCTTATGGCGATTTGAACCGGCTGTTTACGCTGTTTCAGAATGCGGACGACTTTTCCTGTTTTGGGCGCGTTCTTCCGCTGGACGATACAACCGGCTGGTTTGAATACAAAAACCTGGGGGAGTTACAGGAGAAGGTTTCCTATGTGGTGGGACTCCACGGCGGCATCTATTATATGCGAAAAACGGAGCGCTGCCGGGCTGTGCTGGAGACGGCGCAGAAGCTGGTGCCGCATTATAGGGAATACCGGTTCAAAGGAAAATTTGCAACGCCCGGGGATGAGCCGCTGGTTGCGCTGAGCATGGCATTGAACGGCTGCAAGCCAATTCCCCACGATTTACAGGGAATTCTATGCTATTGGGAGCATCTTGGAAAAATGCGGCTGAATTTGCCCAAGGGAATTGCGCTTGCGCAGGATGTGGGCATAAAAACGGACCTGCTGCACTGGGGAACCCGGTTTACCAAAACGCCGCAATACCGGAAACAGGTGGACGATCTTCGCACCATGGAGCAGGGCGGTTCCGTTATGGCACTTTGGGCGCATGCGGTACAGTATGGCGCTGCCGAGACGCGCGATCATGCGCTCCGCTTTGCAAAGCGGGGATGGAATAAGCTGGTGCATTCCGCGCATCAATAACCCGCCGGAGATTGCCGTAATTGATCTGGTACCCGCCTCGGAAGGGAAATGACTATGACAGAGAAACAATTCCTCCTGCTGCTTCGGAGCTTCGTGCAGGCTGTGCCGCCGGAGCCGGATGAAGACTGGAATGCCCCAGCGCTGTGCCGCATGGCAGCAAAGCAGAATCTGCTGCCGGTGCTGGCATATGAAAATAAACAATGGAAGCTGTTTGCGCGCAGCGATGTCTGCCAATCGCTGGATGGAATATTCTATGGCACCGTTGCCGCGAATCTCAACCGCTGCGTGGCGTTTGAGACGCTGTCCAAGGCGCTTTCGGCGCATGGCATTGCCCATATGCCAGTGAAGGGCTATTATCTTCGCAGGCTGTATCCCGTTCCGGAGCTGCGCACCTTCGGGGATATCGACCTGCTGATCCATCCGGCGGACAGAAAAGCGGCGCATGAGCTGATGCTGTCTCTGGGCTATACGGTGAAGCAGGACTGGGAGCCGAGCTATTCCTATTTCAAGGACGCGGAATACTATGAAATCCATACCAATCTCATGGATGGCAATCTGGACGGACGCGCGGATTTACAGGCTTATTTTGACGGCGCATGGGCGCATGCCGTGGCGGACGAGGGGCTCCGGTATCGTCCTGCGGATGATTTTCACTTGATTTATACCATCTGCCACCTGGCGAAGCACCTTTATGGCGGCGGCTCAGGCATGCGGATGTATTTGGATGTTGCCCTGTATGTGAAGCACGAAGATTCCGGCTTCAACTGGCAGGGGATTATAGAGGAATTCTCAAGTCTCGGTCTGACGACCTTTTTTCACACGGTGATGAACGCCTGCCGCCTTTGGTTCGGGGTGGAAACCCAGTGTCCGCTGCCGGAGCCGGACTATGAAGGGCTGGAGCAGCTCCTTTCCTATACGCTGGATTCCGATTTGTTCGGGCATTCCCGGGACCATTCGGTGATGGAGCTGCGCAAGGAAAAGGAAGCGGGACGTGTGGTTCGAACCATGCTGTTTCCTCCGGCGGACGAAATTGAATCGCGCTATACCTTTTTGGAAAATCGCCATTGGCTGCTGCCCCTTGCGTGGAGCGTGCGCCTGTTTTCCAACCTGTCCCTGATTCCAAATCGCCTGCGGCAGATGAAGCAGGTCACCCGGACGGATAAAACCAGCGTGGAGCGCTACGACGGGTTTATGCGCCGAATTGGGCTGTAGGGCGCGCATACGCCTGTCATTTCATGCGTACAAAAATCCCCTCAATACCGGATTTCCGGCGTTGAGGGGATCGTTTTGTATATTTTGGGGGCGGCGTTATGTTCCTCCATTGGCTGCTGCATCAAATACCCGTCCGGTGGGAATCATGGTGGAAAGATCGGTGGCATAGCCCTTCTGCTCATATTCCACAATGTGCCCCTCCTCCAGATAATTATAGGACAGATACCGGCGAATCCGCTGATCGCCCTCCTTGGCATCGAACACCTGATCGGAGGATTTTCCGTCCAGCAGCCGGGCATAGCATTCCTGAAGATCCTCATAGGAGATTGGCGCTTCGGAAATGGACATTTCGTGCTGTTCTCCGATGCCCTTCACTGCCAGCAGGGGATTGGAGCGACCCAGCAGCTTGTCGTCCCAATAGGTCCAGTAGCCGTGGTCTGCCATTACCACAATGGCGGTGTTGTCATAAACCCCGGCTGCCTTGAGATCGTCCAGATATTGCTTCAGAATGGTCATGGACGCCTGGACGTTCTGGTCATAGGTGCCCTTGTCGGAGCCGATGATGTTCACATCCTTGTCGTACCGCAGGGGCACATGTGCGCCCTCAATGTGGATGAACTTAAACACCTTGTCCGATACCGTGGTAATTTGGGCGTCCTTGGCATCGGGATAGAAATCCCAGTTGACATAATGAAACAGCTGCGAATCGCTGTTGGGCTCCACGATCATGGAAAACCGGTTCATGTCCACGTGGACCAGCCGCTTCAGGAGATAGGGGGCATATTTGAACCAGACCAGCTTCAATTCCTCCTTTGCAATGGCAGGGAAGCTGGTGAACCGCAGGGTGGTTTTTTCCACATTCTCAAATTCCAGCGCCTGTTCCTCGGTGCAGCGGAGGTCCTCCTCATACATGCCGATGCGATAATCTTCCGCTTTGAGGGTTTGGAGCAGGGGAGAGGCTGCCATTGCCCGGGCGGTGTAATCCGAAAACGGCTCCTTGTTTTCAAACCACTGTCCGGTGAGAATATAGGGAATGGAGTGCTCCGTGAAGGAATAGGCGCCCACGGTGTTGGGATAATAGGTGAAATCCTCCAGCGTCTGGGCGTATTCCGGATCATCGCCCTCCATGAGCTGCCGAAGCGCCTTGGAATCCACTGCATCCATCAGGAAAATCACCATGTTTTTGTCGCTGGACATCTCAAATTCCGCGTTTTTGGTCACTGCCATCAGGGGCTTTTTCTGAAAGCCGTCGTTGGTGATGCCAACGGTGACCACCGTGACCGCAAGAATTGCCGTGAAGAACAGGGAAATGCCGGTGATGACCTTCCTCATGTTCTTCCAATGCAAAAACCGGGTCAGCAGAACAAACAACGCTGCAATCACCGCGCATACGATCAGGGAAATGACCGTCTCTTTATTGTAATCGGACCAGCTGAAATCCGTGCCGTCCAGAGGCGGCAAACTGCCCACCAGAAACATGCCGTGGACATAGGCGATCACATAACCCATGCCGCCAACCAGCAGCGCCAGGTCATACAGCTTCCTGTGAATCAGATTGCACAGCCCAAAGCCCAGGATGCATGCCGCAAACAGAATGCCAAACAGCCCCAGCAGCGGAGGAAGCAGCGCCCAGAAATCGAACTGGAATTCGGTGATGTTGGTAAAATACAGCTCCAGCGGCGCATACAGCCCCAAAAGAAAGCTCAGCGCCAGCGACAGGGTTAGACCGGGAACCAGCCGGCTTCTCTGCCATCTGCCCTTTGCTTCGATGTTTTCTTCTTTCATAGATCTCACCATGCTTTGTTTGATACGATGGTCTGATTCT
The DNA here is from genome assembly GCA_905201305.1 of uncultured Eubacteriales bacterium. Classification (GTDB taxonomy): domain Bacteria; phylum Bacillota; class Clostridia; order Oscillospirales; family Oscillospiraceae; genus HGM13006. Next base: position 6,850 of record CAJKNS010000057.1, on the reverse strand, counting down.
AAGCTTTGATTGGAATCAGACCTTATGAAGTGCAAAATTACGGTGGTATTATAGCACAGTTTTGCGTGGATTGGTAGGCGGAATTCTCTTTGTTTCGAGACAACAAGAAAGCGCTTGCAAACAGAACTTGATGGGGTCCAAATAAATGAGCCATCTCCGGCGACAGCATGAAAAGAGGACGTATTGCAAATCGCAGTACGTCCTCTTTCAATATAACTATCTAATAGAAGTCCCAGGGACCTCCGAGTTCAGGTAAAATAGAGCGTTCAGGAAGCCATGAGCGCGCTTCGGCGAGAGCGGAGACGGGAGATTTTGCTTTCCTGTCAAGCCAAAGACCCGAAGGAATACTTTGTGTATTTCAAGGGGCTGCGGCGCGGACAGGGGAGCAAAGGAACCGTGTCCGCCGAAGTCGAAGTGCCGAATGGGTTCTATTAAAGAATGTCCATGGCGGCGCAGAAGCCCTCATAGGTTGCCTGCTTCACGGTCTGTGCCCGCTTTGCATCGCCGGTGACCACGAACCAGGGAGTCACGCCCTCCAGGCTCTTGACAATGGCGTCATTGGAGCGGTTGCCGCAGCAGTAGTAGACGTAATCCGCCTCTGCAAACTGCTCGACCCCGTCCTTGTCCAGGAACTTGACGCCGTTTTCGGTGATCTCCTTGGTGGTGACAGAGCAGTCGAGGATCATGCCAGCCTTGTCCATCCGGGGCAGCAGGGCAGCCCGCTGAGAGGGATAGGAATCCTTGCACATGGCGTCCCGCATCTCCAGAATCTGCACCTTTGCACCGCACTCGCTGGCAAAGAAGTAGCCGGACTCGCAGCCAATGGCGCCGCCGCCGATGATGACTACCTTCTTGCCCTTGAGCTTCTCGATGTCCTTGTAAGCCTCCACTGCATGCTCTGCGTGCTCCACGCCGGGAATGGGAGGAACAAAGGGATGGGAGCCCACGGCGCAGATGATCGCGTCTGCCTTAAAACTCTCCAGCATCTCGTGGGTTGCCTCAGTGTTCAGCATCACCTTGACGCCGCTGTGCTTGCAGCGGGCGATCAGGCTGTCGCGGAACCGCAGCAGGGACTCCTTGTCGGTGTCCACCTCGGTGAACCACAAAAGACCGCCCAGCTTGTTCTCTTTTTCCACCAGCGTTACGTCATGACCCCGCTCCGCAGCGGTGATGGCAGCATACATGCCGGAAACGCCGCCGCCGATGACCAGAACATTACGGCTTGCCTTGGGCTTGGGGGCATTTCTCCAGCGCAGCTCCCGCTGACCCCAGGGGTTGACGGCGCAGTGCCACAGCTCGGGAATGGGACGGGCGTCGGGATCGGATGCCAGCGGATTGAAGCAGGAGCAGCGCAGGCAGGGCGCAATGGTGTCCTCCAGACCCATGAGCGTCTTGTTTACAAACTCAGGATCGGCAAACTGCTGACGGCCCAGGGCAACAAAGTCACACTTGCCGGAAGCTAGCGCCTCTTCTACCTGCTCGGGTGCGTTGAAGCCGCCAACGGCAACCACGGGCACATGAACGTGCTTCTTAATGGCTTCGGCAAGATCCAGGTTGCAGCCGTGCTTGTCGAACATGGAGGAGAATGCCTTGGTGTTGACATGGTCCTGATAGGAGCCGGAGGTCACATGGATCAGGTCCACATAGTCCTGAATGATCTCGGCAAACTCAATGCCGTCCTCCAGGGTCATGCCGCCCTCCATACGCTCGGAACCGGACATGCGGTACTCAATCAGGAAGTCGTCGCCGCAGACCTCCTTGATCTTTTTACATACCATAATGGGGAACTTGGCGCGGTTTGCCATGCATCCGCCGTATTCGTCGGTACGGTGGTTGAACTTGGGGGAGATGAACTGGTTCAGCAGCCAGCCGTGACCGCCGTGGAGGTTGACCATCTGGAAGCCCAGGGACTTGGCAACCCATGCCACCTCTGCCCACTGCTCTGCGGTTTTCTCCATCATCTCTACGGTCATTTCCTCCACCTGCACGCCGTCGTCACGGACATAGGCGGAGGGACCGATGGGGTTCTTATGACCGGGAATGGTGTCGGGATGGTTCATGGCGCCAACATGGTTGAGCTGGATGGAAGCCACCGCGCCGTGCGCCTTGATCGCCTCGGTGAGCACCATAATGGACTCCATGTGGAAGGTGGTCATGGGCTTTTCCCACAGGTTCAGACCGTGCTCATGCCGCCAGGAATACTCATGGTCGATGAAGGACTCGGTGAGGGTGACCTCGGCAAAGCCGCCGCGCGCCTTCGTCTCATAAACATCGATGCCCTCGGGGGTGGGATAGCCGTGGTCCACGATCCGGTTGGTGGTGATGGGGGAGGCGAACACGCGGTTTTTGAAGGTTACGCCCTTGATGGTCATAGGCGTAAACATATGGGGGAACTTGCTGCAAGACATAGGTAAAACTTCCTTTCATCATATGTTTTCGTGGGTGTTTTCTTCGTGACTACAACATATCATGTTTTTTCCGGCTTGTGAAGAAGGCACAAGAAAGTAAGGCTGTTACCTGAAGGTAAGCCGGTTATTCCAGACTTCCGTTTTTCCCGAAGGGACGATCCATGATCTCGTCCTCCTTCTCCCGATAGCCGTGCCACATTTCGCCCAGAGCGTCGATGGGAAGTCCCTCCTCCCGCATCACATGCCAGCCCCAGTCGTATACCTGGTCCAGCAGGGGAATGAGACTTTTCCCACGCTCGGTGAGCCGGTATTCCGTTCTGGGCGGGGTATCGGGAATGACGGTGCGCATCACCAGACCGTCCTGCTCCAGCGCCTTGAGATTTTGCGTCAGAACCTTCTGGGTGATGGGCAGCTGTTTGCAGAACCGGGAGAAATTCGTCACCTCATCGGTGTCCATTGCCTGGAGAATAAAGGGCTTCCACCGGCAGAACACCACCCGCATCACATAATTATAGGGGTCCTTTGCAATGTCAAATACCATATCCTTCTGTTCCATTCCAGTGCCTCCCGGTGCAATTGATTTGTGCTGGCTTAAGGGTTCATTTTTGGCTTGGGCAGCGATTCCAGCCCCTGGGCAAACTTTGCCATGATCTCCGGAATGGCGATATGCTGGGGACATTTGCTCTCGCAGGCGCCGCAGCCGATGCAGTCCGAAGGACCGTGGGAAAGCTCCGCCACGTCCATATGGATCATGGGACTGTGGTTCAGGGAATAGCGGTTATAGAGCTTTAGAATGTCGGGAATCTCCAGCTCCATGGGACATCCGTCGCAGTAGTGGCAGGCGGTACAGGGCACGATCACCTGACTGCGGAACTGCTCCAGTGCCTGAGATAGCACCTGCTGCTCCTGCTCTGTGAGATTCTTGCCCTCGGAGAACGTTGCAACATTGTTCTCCGCCTGATCCATCTGGGTCATGCCGCTGAGGATCACGCCAACGTTGGGAAGGCTCATCACATAGCGGAACGCCCAGGATGCCACAGAACGATCCGGATTGCAGTCCGTGAGCAGCTTGTCCGCCTCCGGAGTCAGGGACGCCAATCGGCCGCCCCGGCAGGGCTCCATAACCCAAACCGGCGCGCCGTAATTGGTCACAATCTCGTACTGCTGCTTGGCGTCCTGCATCTCCCAGTCCAGGTAGTTCAGCTGAAGCTGCACAAATTCAAAGAAATCGTACCGGTCCAGAAATGCCTTCAGCGTCTCGGGCTTTGCATGGCTGGAAAGACCGAAGTGGCGAATGCGCCCCTGCTTTTTCTGCTCCAGCAGATAGGGAATCACGCCCTTGTCCGGATCGGTGAACACCGGTACGCTGTCCTCGCAGAGATTGTGGAGCAGATAAAAGTCAAAATGGTCCGTTCCGCATTTTTTCAGCTGCTCTTCAAAGATCTCCTGGGGCGTGCGTCCCTCCTCCAGGGGATAGGAGGGCATTTTGTCCGCCAGAAAATAGCTGTCCCGGGGGTATTTGCTCAGTGCCTTGCCCACAAAAAGCTCCGACTTGCCGCCGTGGTACATATAAGCGGTGTCGTAGTAGTTGACGCCGGACGCCATGAGATAGTCGATGATCGCCTGCGCCTTTTCCTCGTCAATGGGACCGTTGCGCCCGTCGATGGTGGGCAGCCGCATGTTGCCCATGCCCAGCCGGGAGATTTTCTCGCCGCATAGCTCCTTATACATCATAGTAAGTTCCTCCTTCTTACAGTATGGGTTCGCAGTATTGGCTTTTTCCATTATACCATGCCGCGGGAAGCCTGTCAAAACCGCAGTTTGGTTGACATTTTACAGGAAGAACTGATACAATACTATACAATAAAATGAGGGAGTGAGAAATATGACAAACATTCTTCTCAATATATACGAATTCCAGGCGCCTTGGGCAAAGCCGGTTCTGGGCAGCATCCTGAAGCCGGAGCACTGTGTGACCATCCTGACCATGAGCCACGGAAACGAGGTGCCGGACAGAGCGGCATGGGAGGACATGTATCTGCCCGGACAGCCGGTTTACAATGCGCTCACAGCAGCCTATGGCGCCTATGGCATCCCCGCGGAAAACATCCAATTCGTCAGCTGGTATCACGATACCCCGGAGACGGCGCTCGAAAAAATCGGCGAAGCGGACGTGCTGTTCCTTACCGGCGGACTGCCGGATGTGTTCTATGAACGGCTGGAGGAATGGGGACTGGTGGAGCCGATGCAGCAGTTCCCGGGCATCGTGATGGGATGCAGCGCCGGAGCCATGATGCAGATGACGGAATATCACATTACCCCCGACGAGGACTACGATACCTATGGCTACTATCCCGGGCTTGCCCTGCTGGAGGGCTTTGAGCCGGAGGTCCACTATGCCGCGTCGGCGGTGCAGAAGGAGAGCATTCGACGCTATCTTCGGGAGCGGGGAAAGCCCGTTTATGCCATGACCAACCGGGGGGGACTGGTGGTGCAAAACGGGAAAATCACCCCCATGGGTGAGGTGACCCTGTTCCGGAACGAGCAGGAGGCGGCACTGTGAAGGAAAAGCGGCTGGACTATGAGCTGATGCGGATTCTGGCGATTTTTCTGGTGGTGTTCAACCATACGGAGAATCGTGGCTTTTTCCTGTATCAGGCGCCGGGCTGCAGCGCGGTGAACGCGATTTTGTCCCTGCTGCTGGCGACCGTCTGTAAAATTGCGGTGCCGCTGTTTTTCATGATCTCCGGAGGACTGCTGCTCCACCGGCAGGAGACGCTGAAAGACCTGCTTTGCAGGCGTATTGTGCGGATGGCGCTGGTGCTGGTGCTGTTTTCCGGGATTCTCTACGGCTTTTGGATTCACTGGGGCTTTGTCCCCCATCCGGGAATCCGGGATTTCGTTCGCCGGGTGCTCACGGAGGGGATTTCCATTCCCTATTGGTATCTCTACACCTATCTGGGCGTGCTGTTTCTGTTTCCGCTGCTGCGTCCGCTGGCGCAGAATCTTTCGAATCAGGGCTATCTGTGGCTATTTGGCGTGCATTTTGGATTCTTCGGGATAATTGCGCCCCTTTCGTCCATTTTAAAGCTGGAGCCCCTGAACCAGTATTTTGTCACAGGGCTGACCGTAGACACCGGAGCCGCCGGAACGCCGTTTATGGCAGGGCAGGCGGTGTATTATCTGCTCATGGGCTATTACTTTGCACATCGGTTTTCCTGGGAAAAGCTGAACGGAAAACGGCTGCTTGGAATGGGAATTCTGGCGGCGGCATCGGTCTTTATCATGGCGGCGCTCAGCTGGTGGGCATTTACCCGCCGAGGGGAAACCTCCGGAGCGTTTATGGGGTCGCTGATGGAGCTTGTGGTATTCTTTGTCTATCTGCTCCTTCACGATCTGACGGAACGGCATCCCATCACCGGAAAACCGGCGGCGCTTATCCGGGAAATGGGCAGCTGCGTATTCGGCGCTTATCTGCTGGAGGGCATTTTCCGGCGGCAGCTGGATGGGATCTATCTGTTTCTGGAGCCGAAAATCCATGTGCTGCCAGCCTGCCTTGTGTGGGTTGCGGCTGTGGTAGTCTTCGGCATGGGAGTCAGCTGGGTGCTGAAAAAAATCCCGGGACTCCGGAAGCTGCTGTAGCGGAAAAACGGAAAAAACACTGATATTTCGGGGCTTTTCGGGAAAAATAGCTGGACATTTCCGAATTCTTTTGGTACACTCAAAGGTGATATCAATCCATTGTGGGGAGGCCGATTTCCAATGAAATGCCCATTTTGCGGAGACGAAGAGAGCAAGGTTGTGGATTCCCGCCACTCGGAGGATGGCACCTCCATCCGCCGCCGCCGGGAGTGTCTGGGCTGCGGCAAGCGGTTTACCACCTATGAAACCGTGGAATGCCTACCCATTGTGGTGGTAAAAAAGGATGGTCGCCGGCAGATTTTTGACCGGAACAAGGTCTTAAAGGGCATGGTCCGCGCCTGCGAAAAGCGCCCGGTGCCCATGGCAAAGCTGGAGGCAGCCTCGGCGGAAATCGAGCAGGTGGTGCAGAACTCTCTGGAGCGGGAGGTCAAAAGCGACTACATCGGCGAGCTAGTGATGGACCGGCTCAAGCCTCTGGACGAGGTGAGCTATGTGCGCTTTGCCTCGGTCTACCGGCAGTTCAAGGACATCAACAGCTTCCGAAACGAGATCAACAAGATTCTGGCGGAGAAATAATTCATCCGCCTGCACAAAGAACTAACCTTTGGTTAATAGGAATTGCAGAAAATCCACCGTACAATGTCTGTATGGTGGATTTTTTTACCCTGACACACCTGGAAACCTGATTGGAAAAGGAGAAGAGAATGATGAAAAATCGGAAAAAATATGGGGTTCTTGCGCTGAGTCTTGCACTGTGCCTGAGTCTTGCCGCCTGCGGCAGCGACAGCGGAGAGAATAAC
>CAJKNS010000056.1 GCA_905201305.1 uncultured Eubacteriales bacterium | reverse complement strand
GGCCGCCGGGAGGGTCATCCGCACACCGGAAGACAGGGGTGTGGTGCTTTTGCTGGACGACCGCTTTGCCCGGCCGGATTACGCCCGGCTGTTCCCGCCGCACTGGCAGCACATCCAGTATCTGCCCGGTACCGCCGCGCTGGAAACGGCGCTGGCAGCGTTCTGGGATGTATAAAACCGCAAAAGGAGTTGTTGCATCATGCGCAACAACTCCTTTTGCTATAACCTTAATACTCCACGCCCTTCCGTGCGGCAATGCCCTTCTGGTAGGGGTGGCGGCGACAGCACATCTCAGTGAGGTAATCTGCGGCGTCCAGCATCCACCCGGGGGCTGCGTGGGCAGTCAGGACGCATTCCTGCCCGGCGGGGCGTTGCAGCACCGCCTGCTGCAACAGGGCTTTATCCACCATGTCCAGTTCCCACGCGCTGCCGGCTTCGTCCAGCACCAGCATATCACAGGGCTGCGCCAGCGCCGCCGCAAGGTTTTTGTTTTGCAAAGCGCGGGTAGCGGCCTTTTCGGCTTCGTTCATCTGAAAGACGAATTTCTGCCCGGCCTTGCCCCGGTAAACGGTGGCGCCCAGCCGCTCCAGCAGCGGGATCTCGCCGCTCTGCCCGCCCTTTAAAAACTGCACGATGACCACACGTTTTCCGCTGCCCAGCGCCCGCAGGGCAAGCCCCATGGCGGCTGTGGTCTTGCCTTTACCGTCGCCGTAATACAGATGCAAAAGGCCTAAGCTTTCCATCGTCTTTCTCCTTTTTTCGGCTCTTCCGGTTTTGTAACAAAAGGCACCCGCAGCAGAACGGCTGCGGATGCCTTGTTATTTACACGTTGCTTTTACTGGTACAGCGGGAACTCCCGTGTCAGGCGCAGAACGCGCTCGCTGATCTCGTCCTTCTTTTCCTCATAGTGCCAGATGCAGTCTGCAATGCAGTCCGCAATCACCTGCATCTCGGCTGCACCCATGCCGCGGGTGGTGACAGCCGGGGTGCCCAGACGCACGCCGGAGGTCACAAAGGGACTGCGGGTCTCGCCGGGGACGGTGTTCTTGTTGGCGGTGATGTGCACGCTATCCAGACGCTGCTCCAAGTCCTTGCCGGTGCACTCCTCGTCCCGCAGGTCGATGAGCATCAGGTGGTTGTCGGTGCCGCCGGACACCAGCTTTACGCCGCGATCCAGCAGACCCTGCGCCAATGCCTGGGCATTCTCAATGATTTTTCTGCCGTACTCCTTAAATTCCGGCTTCAAAGCCTCACCGAAGCAAACTGCCTTTGCAGCAATGACATGCTCCAGAGGACCACCCTGGGTGCCGGGGAAGATGGCTTTGTTGATCTTCTTGGAAATTTCCTCATTGTTGGTGAGAATCAGACCGCCGCGGGGACCGCGAAGGGTCTTGTGGGTGGTGGTGGTGACCACATCGGCGTAGGGAACGGGGCTCTGATGATAGCCTGCTGCCACCAGACCGGCAATGTGCGCCATGTCCACCATCAGCATGGCGCCGTTGTCATGGGCAATCTGAGCAATGCGCTCAAAGTCAATGGCGCGGGGATAGGCGGAAGCGCCAGCGACCACCAGCTTAGGCTTTACCTCGGCAACCTGCTGCGCCATCTTGTCATAGTCGATGAAGCCCTGCTCGTTTACGCCGTAGGAGACGAAGTGATAGTTCTTGCCGGACATATTCACGGGACTGCCGTGGGTCAGATGTCCGCCCTGGCTCAGATCCATGCCCATTACCGTGTCGCCGAGATTCAGCAGCCCAAAGTAAACTGCCATGTTTGCCTGGGCACCGCTGTGGGGCTGTACGTTGGCATAGGCTGCGCCAAAGAGCTCCTTGGCACGGTCAATGGCAATCTGCTCCACCTGGTCCACATACATGCAGCCGCCGTAGTAGCGTTTGCCGGGATAGCCCTCGGCATATTTATTAGTGAGAATGCTGCCCATGGCTGCCATGACGGCAGGGGAGACGATGTTTTCGCTGGCAATCAGCTCAATGTTCTGGCGCTGACGGTGCAGCTCACGGTTCATGGCGGCGCCCAGCTCGGGATCGACGGCAGCAACGGCGCCAATGGTATCTATCATGTTTTCATACATAGGAATCAGACTCCTTCTTTCTGCGAATTACCGGAATCTATCCGAAAAAACGCTAAATCAGTACCAACTAACAGGTATGATAGGATTATACTCCAAAAAACTCCGGCATACAACATGAAAAGTGCTGTAGCCGGAGAAGATTGGCGATATGTATAAAAATTCAGAGCAATGAATGGCTCCACTTGCCAGGATTACGGGAAACCGGTGGTATCAGCGCTTTCGGGCGCAGTTGTCGATGCTGGAGAGCAAGTCCGGCGGGGTCATGGCGGTGATGTCCGAATTGTGCATAAACAGCGCGTTGGTCAGGAAGACCAGATTGTCCAGGGTCATCAAAAAGCCCGGAAAGCGTCCGTCAGACAGAAAATCCAGCAGGCTGAACCGGTCAATTTGGTATAGCTCTGCTGCCAAATCCGGGCGCTGATCCAGAAGCTTACACAGCGCCGGGGAAAGGGGCTGCTCCTCCACATGGATGCGCAGCTTGTTTTTCAGCATCGCGGTCCAGTCCTTTTCCCGGTATTTCCGATCCCGAAGCTTGTCGAAGATATTGAGCATGGACCAGTCGCAGCTGATGAGCGTGGCAAAAATGCCGTTGAGGGCGCGGCTCAGGTCTGCACTGCCGTCCCAATCGGCTTTGGATTTGTAGCGGAGGTCATGCTCCACCTCGTGCCAGCCCTCAGAGAAGACGGTGCGCAGCTGAATTTCCACTGTGGTATCAATGGGATAATGGTCATAGATGGCGCTGGGCAGCTCCTGACGGCAGCTCATGGGCAGCTTACAGATAAAGTTCAGCCGGGTGGGGCTGAAGGTGTCAGCATCCGGGCGGTCCTCGGTGATGGACACCACAGAAAAGCGGTCCTCAATGATGCGGCGACATAGCGCCTGATCGTCCTGAAAATAGACGGCAATGCGGATGCCGAACAGATCCTGCATCCGTTTTCCGTTCTGATAGTTTTTCACCTTAAGCTTTGCGCGGGTGGAAGCGGCGGTTTTGGTGCGGGTAAACAGCCGATAGTATAGTCCGCATTTTTCCAGTCCATCGGTGAGCCTGGTTGCCATACTGCGGACAATGGATTCCGGGATTTCCCGAAAATCCTGTTCCAGATTGGGGTATTCCATGGGATTCATCCTTTTGTTTGGGGCAATACCGTGTGGTATTGCCCGGCTTATTTTGCGGTGATGGTCAGGGTCAGCGGGAACTTGACATAATCCCAATAGAACTCTGCCATAGAGAGGTTGTGGTGGGCATAGCCGGGCACCGCGCCAAAAAAGCGCAGCTTGCCGTCCGGCTGCCGGGAAAATGCGGCAAAATGGTTGGTCTTTCCAGCACGATAGAGCACAATGCCAGCCTGACTCCGCTGGGCGAGCTCCTGGGCGTGGAAGGGGCGCAGGGCAAATTTCAGGGGTACCTTCCGATGGCGCAGCTCATGGACCAGCGCAAAGAAATTCAGCCCCAATTTGCCGCCGGGCAGCAGGGTCCGTTCCAGACGGCGGATCAGAGCCTCCGGGTCCGGGGCTTTGTCCAGGGCTTTGAGAAAGTTATAGGCAGCAATCCAGCCGCAGCCGTTTTTGCTGGAGGGACAGCCGCCGAAGGAAATCGGTTCAGTCCAGCGCTGGTCGATGATATAGCCGTCGTCACTGAGGGCTTTGGGATCAAGCTCCATACAAACCTCCGGGCACATAAAAAAATGAAGCAGCGTGTGCCAGTTAGCATTATTTTATCACATTCGGCGGAATTTTGAAAGGTGAAATCGAAGACGGTCCGGAAACATGCCCCATAAACAGAAAAATTTTAGAAAATATGATAGAATCCCTGCAAAGGGATTGACATGGCCCTTGGGGCAGAGTGTAAAATAAAAGAAGAAGGAGGGGAAAAAGGTGAAGCTAAAAGAGGTTTGCGAGTCTACGGGTCTGAGCCGAAAAACCATTCGGCTCTATGAGGAGAAGGGGCTACTGGTGCCCAAAAAGGAGCGGAAAAACGGACGGGACTACCGGGAGTATACCCCGGAGGATGTGGAGATCCTTCGGGAGATTGCAACGCTGCGCCGGGCGTGGTTTACCATGGACGAGATTGCCCGGATGCAGCAGGACCCGGATGCCATTGAGGAAATCTTTCCGCAGTATCTCCAGTGGCTGGAGCAGCAGAAAATGACCCTGGAGTCTCTGCTGAATGCGGCAAGGGCGGTGAACCCGGCAAAGGTAAAAAGCGTGTCGGAGCTGTCCAAGCAGATGAAGGAAGCCGACCATATGCCTCTGCCTGCGGCGGATATTCAGCCAAAATTCCAGTATCTCGATGCACTGGAGCAGCGCCCGGAGAAGGTGGAACCGGAGTGGAAGGAGCCCCTGCCCGGGGGCATGGAGGACAGCCGCATTTATCGTCAGTTTGTGGCAGCCAATTCCAAGGACAAAGCGGATGACCTGGGGGTAGCCTTTGGACAGCTTCGGGACGCCATGACCCCGGAACGGGAGAGCAGCCCGGTGGTGGGAGAGAAGGAAATGCCCAAAAGGCTCCAGCGGCTGGATAAGGTTGGAGAGCTCGCACTGACCCTGGGAGCTGTCTGGACGGCAATTTATACAATCTATCTGGTTATGACCGGCGGCGGACATAGCGATGGCTGGGGACTTCCGGTGCCTTTTTCCGTGGGAATCTGCCTGATGATTGTGGGCGCTGTGGGTATGGGGGCGGCGAAGGGCATTGCAGCCTATCGGGAGCGTCAGGCATGGATCGAACGCATGCGCCAGCAGGATGAAGAAAAGCGCAAATCGAGCGAAAGCTAATATGAAAACGGACGCATTCCATGGTGGATGCGTCCGTTTTTGCGTTTTCGGTTATTTCTGTACTGCCAGCTTATGGTGCTCCCATCTGCCGGAGAGGTAATAGCCCAGTGCCATCAGTGCCGTGACCCAAATGGCAACGGCATGTCCCAGGAAGAAGCCATTCAGCCCCATATCCAGTACAATGCCAAACAGCAGACTCAGGGAAATCCGCGCCACCACACTGTCCAGCAGTCCGATTGCCATGGACAGCGAGGTAAAGCCGATGCCGTTGATGACGGAGTTAAAGCTGGAATTGAAAATGGAAGCGGCAAACCCAATGCAGGAAATCCGAAGATAGGTGGGCGCCAGTGCCAGCACAGCTTTGTCGGTGGTGAAAATGGTGAAAATCTGCCGGGGGAACAGCAGACAGCCCAGAATAAACACGCCGTAGACCGTGCCGTTGAGGACAAAGCAGGTGCGGACAGATTTGCGCACCCGATCCGGTCTGCCAGCTGCCATGTTTTGCCCTACCATGGAGGAGTTGGCGGTGGACATGCCATTGGTGATGATAGAGGGAATGTTCTGGAGCTTCAGTCCTGCACCGTAAACTGCCGAGGCCGCTTCGCCATAGGCGTTGATGAAGGAATTGACGAACAGCATGGAGATGGAGATGGCAGCCATCTGGAATGCCAGCGGAACACCCAGCTTTGTAAGAACTTTTAATGTGGGACCATGAATTTTCAGCGTGGAACGGGAGAAGGTAAAGCCGAAGGACTCCCGCTTGATCATCAGATAAATCAGGGCAGACAGGAACGAAATAGCCTGAGAAATCACCGTGGCAATGGCGGCGCCCGCTGCGCCCATGTCAAAGCCTGCCACAAAGACTAAATCCAGAACCAGATTGATCACTGAGGCAATGGCAACAAATAGTAGAGGACGCTTGGAATCTCCCATGCCTCGGAGAATGGAACACAGGGCATTGTAGCCGAAGATAAAAATACAGCCGCTGTTGCAGATGACCATGTATTTGGCGGCTTCATTAAAAGCGCTTTCCGGCGTATTCAGCAGCCGAAGCAAATTATTATGGAGGACAATGGACAGAATTCCCAGCACAACTGCGGAAAGCATGGTAAAGGAGAACAGGGTGCCGATGGTTTTCTGCATCTCCTGATGCTTTTTGGCGCCTACCTGCTGGGACAGGAGAATCTGACCACCGGTACAGAAGCCGGTGCAGACAAAGGTTAAAAGCTCTACCAATCGCCCGCCGGTGGAAACGGCAGAGAGTCCGGCGGAGCCCATAAAATGCCCCACCACAGACATGTCTACCAGATTGTAGACCGTTTGCAGCAGGTTGGACAGCATAAAGGGAAACGCGAAATACAGCAGCTTCCGGGCAACGGAGCCTTCTGTTAAATCGTTGATAAAGCTCTTCTGGGTTGACATCATTCATTCATCCTTAAATAATTAGATTGCGAATTATATCATACCAGAACCGGAAGAAAAAAGCAATGAAAGAAAAGGCTGCGCTGCGAGAAAAAGTCTCACAGCGCAGCCTTCTTAAGGATCAATCAATCATTTTTGCTGGGAAGCACGATGGTAGCGCCGCCCTCTTCATAGATCTCATCATCGTTGATGGTGGTGATCCAGAAGCCCAGCTCTACATAGTGCTTGCCGTCCTTTTCGTACTTGTCATAGACCTGGGAATGGATCTTCATGACGTCGTACTGGAGTCCGTGGGTGTTGCACTTCTTGCCAGCCATGGCGGGGATCTTCTCGATCATCTCGCAGACAGCGGTGTTCTTGGGGAAGCAGAAGCCCTGCTCGGTGGGGTTGGTCATAATGCCCCAGCGGATGTTCTGAATCCAGCCGTGGGTGCCCATCCAGTTGTTGATATGATGGATGGCGAAATCACGGCCCAGGAAGTTGATGAAGATGGAGCGCTTTTCCTCCTTGGGCATATCCGGCGGGGGACCCATCTTTGCACGAGGATCGTCATAGGGGGGAACCTCAGGATCCCACTCCTTCATATCTGCGGGCACATAGACGCCGTATTTGGAATCTCGGGTCATCTTTGCGCGAACCGCGGGATCCGCCAGCTCCTTCATGGTGCGGCTGCCGCCCACTGCCATGCCATAGGGGGGCGTGGGGTTGCAGGAGGCGTGGATGGGACCATCGATGGTGACGTTGGGCATATCGCCGATGTTGACGTCCTCCCAGTACAGGGGCTTGTCGCCGCGGTAGTCTTCCTTTGCCCAGGTGTCGAAAATCTGCTGCCAATCCTCGTCGGTGTAGCAGTGAATGGGACGGGTCCACCAGTCGGGGCTCTCCCAGGCGCGGGTGCCGGGGGTCATATCAGCGGGGTCCTCATAGCTCTTGAGATTCTCACGAGCGGAGAACATCACGCCAAGAACCTTCTCACCCTTCTGGTTGTAAACAGAGCCGGTGCACTTGAGCACCAGGTTCCGGTAAATGCTGCCCTCCTTGGGGGTCAGGTCAATGAGCTCCAGCTTATCCTTTACGAGATACAGGGTGTCGCCTGCATAGACAGGAGCCAGCTGGTCGATCTCATGGTGCAGACCGGTGACAGCCAGGAAATCGCGGGCTTTGCCGTTAAAGGCGGTGAGAAAGCTGTCGTCATGGGCGCTGAATGCAGGCATAGCGATTTTGCCGGCAAAGCCCAGAGAGCGGGCATACTCATCGTCGGTGTAGAGCTTGTTGTCGGGGTCATACTTCTTTGCGTTGTAGAGCATCATGTCTTCCTTGACTTCCAACACATTGGAGAAGCCCTGGGTGCCCTTTTCAATCTTACCGGAGATCAGCGCCTGAACGTCAATCGGACCGCGATCCTCCAGCTCTTTGATTTTAGCATAATACTCCTCGGCATAGGGCTTTTCACGCTCAGTCCATACGCCGGGATATACGGTGATAAACTTACCAGTTCCCATTCACATTTCAATCCTTTCCTAAAAGATGTTCCGGATTCGGAACAAAGCCATTATACAACAGTTCTCTAAAAGATGCAACGGATTTTCAGGAAATGCAACACCATTGCGCAAAAGAGCACAGTTCCAAATACGGAAATGTCACCGGGAAAACGCAGAAGCATTGCAATTTTGCCCGGAATATGGTTTAATGGAGAAAAGCTGAATGGAGGGAAATGCAGGGATGGAACAGCTCAGAGAGGCGATGAAGCACGCAAAGCTTACCAAAACCAGCCGAATCATTGGAGAATATGTGCTGGACCATGAAACCGACGCCTGCTTTATGACGTCCACGGAAATTGCAACGGAGCTGGAGGTCAGTGAGGCCAGCGTGATCCGGTTTGCCCGGGCGTTGGGCTATTCCGGCTATATGGATTTTCAGAAAAGCCTGCGAAAGTCCCATACCGAGCGGTTGGGCAGAATTTCCTCGGCGGTGGCGGTGCCCTATGAGCGGCTCCAGGCCAGCATGGCGCATAACGATGAGAATTACATTCAGGAATTCCTGATGAACACCGAAACCAACATCACCTCGGTGGTGAAGAATAATCCCAAGGAAACCTTTGACGCTGCTATTGACCTGCTGCTTGGCTCACGGCGGAAGTATATTGTGGCGTCCCGCGCCAATACCGGTGTGGCGTCCTATTTTAACCTGCTGCTGCGGCATCAGGTGACCGACGTGATTCCCACCTGGGAGAGCTCCGTCAATGTCATCGACCATATGTGTGATATCGGCAAGGAGGACTGCGTGATTTTGTTCAGCTTCCCCCGGTATTCGGAGATGGACCGCCAGGCAATGCAGCTGGCAGAGGATGCGGGTGCGGGAATCATCGTGTTTACAGACCGTCCCAGCGCGCCCCTTGCCCAGTATGCCAAGGTGCTATTTACCGTGGATGTGGACACCAATACGTTCTTTAACTCCTATGTGGGGGTTCAGCTGGTCATGGAGATCCTGTCTGCCGGACTCAGCCGCCGGATGGGCGGCGCCAATGCCGAAAAGCTCCGTATGATTGACCGCTACATTGGGAAACTGGGGGTCTACTAAACGCTGTCCTCGTGAAATATGCCGGAATACATCCCTTTTGCGCAGAACTCGTCTGTGCAGAAGGGATGTTTTTGTTTTCACCCTTGCCCACAGATGGGTTCTATATTATAATGAAAGCCGCGCAGAAAACCCATTGACAGTGATGCGCAAGCTGAACAAAAGGTGCCCCTGCGGGGGAGAATAGTGAAGTCGGGTGAGAATCCCGCGCAGTCCCGCTGCCGTGTTGGGGAGAATATGCAAATGGATGTCACTGGGAAACTGGGAAGGCTGCATATTCCATGAACCTGAGCCGAAAGACCTGCCTGGCGTTCAAAGCCATACCCCCCAGAGGTATGGCAGGAGGAAACCTACGATGAATAGGAGGACAACACAAATGAAGAAAAAGACAAAGATTATCCTGGGCGTTGTGGCGCTGGTGGTAGTTATCGCCGTGCTGCTGGGCGTCTACTTTGCAACCCGCCCGGAGACCACCCAGGGAGCCAAAGAGCTGACCATCGTAGTCGTCCATGGAGACGGCAGCGAGAAGGACTTTGATATTCATACCGACGCCGAATATCTGGCGGAAGCGCTGACGGAGAACGAGATTGCATCCGGCTCTGACAGCGAGTACGGTCTGTTTATCACCACCGTAGACGGCGAAACCGCAGATGACGGCGAGCAGCAGTGGTGGTGCATTACCAAGGGCGGCGAGATGCTGATGACCGGCGCCAGCGAGACGCCTGTTGCCGACGGCGAAACCTATGAGCTGACCCTGACCACCGGCTACTAATCTTCGATGAAGCACAGTCGGCTGTTAGAGCTGATCGTTCTGGCGCTGCTGGGCGCATTGATGTTTGCTGCAAAAATGGCGCTGGCAGCGCTGCCGAATATTGAGCCGGTGTCTATGCTGGTGATTGTTTATACCGTGGTCTATGGAAAAAAGGCGCTGTACCCGATCTATGTGTATGTGATGCTGGAGATCCTGTTCTGGGGATTGGGGCTCTGGAATCTCAACTATCTCTATGTCTGGTTGGTGCTGTTTTTCCTGGCGAGTATATTCCGACAGATGAAATCCCCCTGGGGCTGGGCAATTTTGTCCGGCGCCTATGGGCTGAGCTTTGGACTGCTTTGTACGCCGGTCTATCTCATCACCGGTGGTTGGGCATTTGGTCTGAGCTGGTGGATTTCCGGGATTCCGTGGGATGTGGTGCACTGCGCAGGGAATTTTGTCATTGCCCTGGTGCTGGTGCGGCCGCTGAGCATAGGGCTGGAAAAAATCAAGAATCGGTACTTCCCACTTCAAGCCAAATAGTGAAATCCGGCAGACCAGTGAAAGCTGATCTGCCGGATTTTTGTTTGCACGATTACAACATAGCGAGAATCTTTGCCTTGGGGACTACACCCACGGAGGTATTCACGGCTTTCCCGTCCTTAAATACCATCAGCGTGGGAATGCTCATGACACCGAACTGAGAAGCCAGCTCAGGCTGCTCGTCCACATTGACCTTGCCCACGGCAATGGTGTCGTTCTCCTGGGCAATTTCGTCTACCACAGGGGAAAGCATGCGGCAGGGACCGCACCAGGACGCCCAAAAATCCAGCAGTACAGGCTTGGTGCTTTGCAGCACCTGCTGATCGAAATTTTCTTTGGTAATGGTGATAACAGACATAAAAATGCCTCCTTTTAGTCTTTTGTTTTGTAGTACAGCATGCAGTGACAGTAGCCTTCAAAGTCCGGATCGGCAATCTGCTGCCGGAATTCCTGACAGATACAGCGGTTTTCCTCGGTATGCTGGAGCCGGCAGGGACAGTAGCCCCCGGTACGCTTCAGCCCCTCGCGAACGGTTTTTACCATTTCCGGATCGGCGTTGAGTCGAACAGCCATCATCACAGACCTTCTTTTCTTCATTTTCTATCTACAGTATAGCATAGATTCCGGAGAATTGTGTGACAAATCTGAAAACAGAAAATATTTCATATCTCCATAAGAACTTCACAGGAATGTTATAAATTATTCAGAGAATCCTATGAAAAAATCCATATTCCTACGATAAACTGTGGATAGTAAAAATAGAAGGCAATACCGCAGAGTCCGGCAGACGCATTTGCGTGGTGTTGCCGTAAAAGTGAGAGAGCGGATTTTTATGAAGAAAAAAAGACTGATTCGGCTGGCTGCCATGGTAATGGCGGCGGCGGTATTCATGGCTGGACCCTTTTGCGGGTCAGCCCTTGCGGCAGACAATGAGACCTATCGGGAGTTTAAGCCTCCGCGTGAGCTCCCAAGCGCCCCTCAGTGGGAGCAGCAGGAGGTTACCTGCCAGTCCGGCGACAATACCCTGCGCGGTACCCTGACGGTGCCCAAGGAGCATGACGACCAGATTCCGGTGGCAATTCTCCTCCATGGGCTCAACACGGATCGCAGCTGGTGCGATGATATTGCATGGGCTTTGGCGGATAACGGCATTGCCAGCGTACGCTTTGACTTCGACGGAAACGGGACCAGCGACGGCGCGTCGGAGGATATGACCATTTCCTCTGAGGTGCGGGATACCATTGCCATGCTGGATTACGTAGAGGGGCTCAGCTTCACGGATCCGGATAACATTTTTATGGTAGGAAAAAGCATGGGCGCAGTGGATGCGGTGCTGGCAGCCCAAGGGCGGGGAAGTGAGATTCGGGCGATGTGCCTGTGGTATCCCGGGTTTGGCGTTGCCGATGCAACACGCCATGGCTTCCTGCTGGGTTCGTTCTTTAACCCCTTTGACCCGCCGGAAACGCTGGAGGCAGCCGGTTATACCTATGGTCGAGAATTTCTCCAGGAGGCAAAGACGCTGGATTACCAGAGCGCCTGCCGGGCTTATTCCGGTCCTGTGATGATTCTCCATGGAGACGCAGACTTTATTGCCCCCATCAGCTACAGCTATGAGGCTGCGGAGCTGTTCCCGAACTGCACGCTTCAGGTGGTGCCCGGCGGCTATCACGGCTTCTTTGGCTGGCAGGAGATGAAGGCGCTGAACGATATGCTGGACTTTTTCCAGGAGAATATGGCATAATTGAATTTGAAAAGAGGTCGCTGCGGCTTGGCTCCG
>CAJKNS010000055.1 GCA_905201305.1 uncultured Eubacteriales bacterium | reverse complement strand
CACCCTGATGGCGTCTGACGGCAACTATCTCTACAGTGTGGATATCGGCACCGGCGTTTCCACCAAGCTGCTCTCCTGGCTGGACTCCGACATCAATGCCAGCAACCTGACCGGTGTGGCAGCTGTGGGCGACGATCAGATTCTGGTGCTCTGCAATCGGTTCAGCATGAAGGGCAACAACACCTTTGAAATGGGCACCCTGACCAAAACACCCGCTTCGGAGATTCCTGAGCGGACCCTTCTGACTCTGGGCGCGGAGTATCTGGACAGCAGCCTCAAGGATGCGGTCATCGACTATAACCGCAAGAGCAACGAATACCGCATTACTCTGGTGGACTACAGCCAGTATAACACAGACGATGACTATACGCTGGGCTCTCAGCAGCTGGACCGGGACGTCATTTCCGGCAACTGCCCGGACATCATCTCCCTGTCCACCGGACATCAGGATAAGTACATTGCAAAGGGTGCGCTGGCCGACCTCAGCACACTGATGGAAAAGGACGACAGCATCTCTCAGGACAATCTGGTGGCAGGCGCATTGAAGGCCTATACCTCCGACGGCAAGCTCTATGGTATGCCCTATAGCTTCAATGTACAGACTCTGATTGCCAGCGTAAAGCTGGTTGGGGACCGGACCTCCTGGAACATGGCGGACATGGCACAGGTGATTGAGGGGCTGGACGACACCGTTACCGTGATGGAGTATACCACCCAGGTCGGCTTCCTCCAGCAGATGGTTTATCAGAACATGAACCAGTTTGTGGACTACGGCAAGGCGGCCTGCTCCTTTGACAGCGATGCATTCAAGCAGCTCCTGACTGCATCCGCCAAGCTGCCCACCGAGGACGAGCTGTATGGCGACAACAGTGATGAAGCTACGATCAGCTCTGACGATGGCTATCAGATGCTTCAGTCCGGCGATTTGCTGATGACCACCTCCTACATTTCCGGCGACAGCTATTCTCTGAAGGAATTCTACGGTATTTATAATAACAAAGACTTCGGCATGGTGAACATCGGTTATCCCACTGACGAGGGCAGCGGCGTTCAGGTCAGCGTCAGCGGCGGTCTGGCGATTTCCGCAAAGTCCAAATATACGGATGTGGCATGGGACTTCATCAAGACTCTGCTTTCTGACGACTTCCAGGGGGATCAGTGGAACTTCCCGGTGACCAAGTCTGCGCTGGATAAGGCGCTGGCAGAGGCGATGGAACAGGATTACTACACCGATGAAAACGGTGAGAAGGTCTACTATGACCAGTCTACCTACATTGGCGACACCGAATATACCCTTTCGCCCCTGACCCAGGAGCAGGTGGATGATTTCAAGGCTATGGTGGACGGCGCTTCTGTGGGCGGTAACTACGATACTGATATAATGGATATCATCAACGAGGAATCGGCTGCCTACTTCTCCGGCGATAAGTCCGCAGAGGATGTGGCGGCGCTGATTCAGAACCGTGTGAGCATCTATCTGGGCGAAACCAGCTGAACCACTGGGAAATTAAAAATGGGCGCGAAAGCGCCCATTTTTATGCGCAAAACGGTTGCAGATTGTCGAAACCTATGATACAATAGAAATGTTACAATCTGTAACCATTATGAGAAGGGAGCACGGAGATGAAACAAATGAAAAGGATTGGCATACTGCTGGCGGCAATGCTGCTGGTACAGAGCTGCATGATCCCGGCGGCAATGGCATCAGATGCGGATACATACTCCCAGGAAGAACCTTATTTTGAGACCGAGGTCGATATGGATGACCCCCAGTATTGGTCTGAGATGTATCGTGGGGGCATGGATAATATTCAGCTGCAGGCGGTCGGTGTGGACCACTCCTGGTTTACCCCCCGGGCGCTGAAAAGCGGCGAAACCCTGCGCAAGGGAATCGACGTGTCGCAGTTTCAGGGGAAAATCGACTGGGCAAAGGTCAAGGCTGGCGGCATTGATTTTGCGTTTATCCGGGTTGGTTATCGCGGCTGGGGCAGCGGAAGCCTGGCAGAGGACAGCAGGGTGTATGAGAACCTGAAAAATGCCATTGACAGCGGCGTTCAGGTGGGCGTTTATATCTATTCTCAGGCAACCACTACGGCGGAGGCAAGGGAAGAGGCTCGATATGTACTGAATCGAATCGGTAACTATGCAGTCACTCTGCCGGTGGTCATTGATTATGAATATGCCGAGGATCCCGGCACCGGGCGGCTGACCGGACGGCTGTATCAGGCAAAACTGTCCAAGAGTGCGGCGACTGCCGTCTGTAATGCGTTTTTGGCAGAGGTGCGGGCAGCAGGCTATCGCGGCGCGGTCTATGCCAATAAGAATATGCTGGAGAAGCAGCTGAATGCGGACAAGCTCAATGGGGCAGTTTGGCTGGCTCATTATACGTCAAAGACCGATTATTCCGGCAATCACGAATTCTGGCAGTGTACCTCCAGCGGATATGTAGCGGGGATTTCTGACCAGGGGGATCCGGAGAAACCGAAGAACGTGGATCTGAATTACTGGTATGATGGCGGCATTTCGGGTCTGCCGTTTGTGGATGTATCGCTCAATCGGTGGAGCTATGGAGATATTCTTCAGGCGTATCAGCAGGGGATCATTAACGGCACCGCCCCCAACCGTTTCTCTCCTGACGAAACCACCACCAGAGGACAGCTGGTGGCTATGATTTATCGGCTCAACGGCAGTCCTGCGGTCAGTGGCTCCAGCACCTTTACGGACCTTACCATGGATTATTACCGGGACGCCATTACCTGGGCACAGCAGAACAACGTTGTTCAGGGCATTGGCGGCACGCAGTTTGCGCCGGATCAGTCCATGATTCGTCAGGATTTGCTGACCATGCTCTATCGTCTCAGCGGGGAGCCCGAGACAGCCGGTAGCCTGTCTGACTTCGGGGATGCGGCAAAGGTTGCGGACTATGCCCAAAAGGCAGTGGCATGGGCGGTGGAGAATGACATCCTCAGAGGCAGTGACGGAAATATCCTGCCCGAAAGCAATGCCACCCGGGAACAGGCGGTGGCAATCCTGCTGCGGTATATCCAATATACCGAGCAGCAATCGGAATAAAATTAGACCCCCGGTACATCCCATCAAAAGGATGCACCGGGGGTGATTCTTATTCGGTATCTTTGGCGTCTGGCTCCTGGGGCTTGGGCGTGGGCAGCGTGGGGAATACCACAGCTGCTTTAAACAGGTCGCCGTCTACCGACAGCAGGAATTCGCCGCCCATGGACTCTGCAAGGCTCTGTGCGATGGAAAGACCAAGCCCGCTGCCCTCGGTATGCCGGGAGGAATCGCCTCGTACAAAGCGTTCCATAAGCTCCTCGGGAGTGACATCCAGCGGCTCCCGGGAAATGTTCCGGAAGGTGACAATGGCGTGGGTGTCGGCGGTGAGGGTAACATACAATCTGGTGCCGGGCATGGCGTATTTTACGGCGTTGCCCAGAAGATTGTCCAGAATCCGCCACAGTAGCCGCCCGTCGGCAGAGATCATCACCGGCGCTTCCGGCAGCTTTGCCACCGGGGTCAGACCGGCTTTTTCCAGCCGCTCGCTGTATTCGCCCAGCGCCTGACCCAGCATCATAGAGAAGTCCAGCGGTGCGGCGTGGACGGTGATATTGCCGGTGGACGCCTTGCTTGCCTCCACCAGATCTTCGATGAGCTTTTTCAACCGCGCAGATTGCCGGTCCAATACCTGGAGATATTCCTCGGCAGCGGGAGAACCGGCGGGCTCCTGCTTGAGCAGGTCCACATAGCTGACAATGGACGTCAGCGGGGTTTTCAGGTCGTGGGATACATTGGTGATCAGCTCGGTTTTCAACCGCTCAGAGCGCATACGGCTCTCCACAGCGGTATTGATGCCGTCCTGAATATGATTTAGGGTATCTGCGGTGGATTTGAATTCCAGCACCAGATGATCGGTGGGGACCTTGGTGTTATAATCTCCGGCAGAGATGCGCTCGGCGCCGGATTTCAGCCGCAGGAAGCTCATGCAGACATAGGCGATAACGCCGCCCAGCAGGAGCTTTTCCATCGCCCAGAGGAAATAGAGAATCCCGTCCCCCCAGAAAAACAGTCCCAGTCCGATAAGCTCCAGAATACACAGGACGAGATAGGCGCCCATCACCTTCCAGATCAGCGGCAGATGGAGGAAAAATGCGGTTCCGGCGGTGGTGGCGGATTTCCCTGCCTTACGAATGAGCCTCCACAGTCGGGCGCAAAGGGTATTGTGCAGCAGCGTGTGGGTTTTGATTCGGGCGCAGAGGGTAGTGAAGAAATAGACCAGGAAGGGGGCGCAGATGGCTGCGGAGAAGCCCAGCCCGATCAACGCCGTTTGATAGTAGGAGAAGCTGCTGTCCAGTCCGCTCAGCCCCAATGCAACCCCCAGCACAATGGGGATCAGGGCAATTTCGCCGGGAATCCGATGAATGGGGTTGAGCACGGCTTCGTGCTTGCCGTTGACCCGGCCAACGGTGCAGCACAGCAGTACCAGTAGAATCAGCGCGGGGATTAGCAGCCCGGCGGTGATGCCGCAGAGGACATAGCGCTCCCGATACAGGGTATTGCTAAGCAGATAGAGCTTGCGATACTGGTCGTTATGGGGCATATCCTTCAGCAGGTAGCAGGTGATGGTGTAGGTGGTGTCAACCACAGTATAGGTTTCGGTATCGTCACCCGTCCAGTAAAAGCCCGGCTTGGCTTCGTCATCTTCATAGGCGTAGTGGCTGCCGTTATAGGTAAAGCCCAGGGTCAGCATGGTGTCCGGATAGGAATCAATGCCAGTGATTTTCTGGGTGGAAGCGGAGTTGACAAGAGAAAACTTATCGTCGCCGTCGCTGTAGGTATAGAGCTTGCCGTCGCAGTAAAACAGCTGGGTATCGACGGTGTAGACATCCCGGGGGGACGATTCGGTGACAGTGTAGCTAAAATCGCTGCTGAGATCCATCATGCTGTCTTCCCCGTCGTAGGTAGAGAGTACGGGGGTATCGCTGCCTTGGGCGGTAATGGTCCAGAGCATATTGGAATTGTCACCGGTGAAAATACTGCCGCTGTAGTAGGACACCCAGGGGTGGGATGGGTCGCTGGGGTCAAAGTAGTCGTTCATAATTGCATTGGCATCCCGGTACAGGCGATCCGCCACCAGACCGTCATACAGTGCAGATTGGCTGGTAAAGCCTCCATCCCCCGCCACCACCAGGGTGAGAATTCCGAAGAACAGTCCTGCCGCCAGCAGCAGAATACAGGCAATGGCGCCGAACACCTTCCATCCGGTTTTCTTCATAAATTGAGGCATCCGAAATCACTCCAATCAGGTGGAGACAAACTTATAGCCCTGCCCCCATACCACCTTTAAGCAGCGGGGATTGGCTGGGTCTATCTCGATTTTTCTCGCAGGTGCCGGATATGTACTGCCACTGTGCCTTCTGCCCCCAGGGGTGCTTCCTTCCAGACCTGGCGGTAGATTTCCGCCATGGAGAACACCTGACCGGGATGGGTGAGAAAGAGCTTGAGAATTTCATACTCGGTGGGGGTCAGGTTGATGGGATCTCCGTCTACCGTTACGGTTTTGGAACGGTCATCCATGGAAACAGGACCGCAGCGCAGCTCCGTTGTAGGAGTGACCGCTGCGCCCAGCTGAAGATAACGGCGCAGCTGGGATTTGACCCGCGCCAATACCTCCATGGGGTTGAAGGGCTTTGTGATGTAGTCATCTGCGCCCACGTCCAGTCCCAGCACCTTGTCGGTATCCTCACCCTTGGCGGTCAGGAGAATCACCGGCACGTTGCTGGTTTTGCGCAGCTTGGACAGCACGGTGATCCCGTCCATTACGGGCATCATAATGTCCAGCAGAACCAGACCGATATCGCCCTGCTCCACAGCGTCCAGCGCCTCCTGCCCGTTGGCACAGAGAACGGTTTCGTAGCCCTGGGCACTGAGATAGATGTTCAGGGCATTGCGAATATCGGTTTCATCATCGCAGATGAGAATCTTATACATATCTCTCACACCTTCCGTAAATAGTGTATCAAACTTGAATTTAAAAACAAAGATGCCGACCCATTAAGAAACAGTTAAGGAGTTTAGAAAAGCGCCGCAAGCAGCTGCGGCGCTTTCTGTTTTCCGTTAAGATTGTTCTCCCGCAAGGGCTTCGCCTACCAGGTAGATGTCGCCTGCGCCGATAGTAAGAATGAGATCGCCGGGTGCGGCAATTTCCCGGAGCCGCTGGGTGATTTCGTCAAAGGTCTTATAGTATTCGGCACCCGGAATCTGATCCGCCAAATCCTTGGAGGAAATACCCACGGTGTTGGTTTCCCGGGCGGCATAGATTTCCGCCAGAATGGTGAGATCCGGACGGCGCAGCTGCTCCACAAACTCCGGGAACAGCGCCTTGGTGCGGGAATAGGTATGGGGCTGGAACACCACAATGGTCCGGCTGTAGCCCCGCTCGGGAACGGCGTCCAGGGTTGCCTTCAGCTCGCCGGGATGATGGGCATAGTCGTCATAGATGTCCGCACCGTTGTAGACGCCCTTAAACTCCATCCGCCGGGCAGCGCCGGTAAAGGAGACAAGACCGCGGGTAACGGCTTCGGGTTCAATGCCCAGCGCCCATGCAGCGGCAATGGCGGCAAGGGCATCCATGCAGTTGTGCTTGCCCAGAACCCGCAGGTCCACATGGGTGTAGAAGCTGCCCTTACACATCACGTCGAAGCTGGAGTGCCCCCGGTCAAAGTGCAGGGGATAGACATCCATATCCGGGCTGAGACCAAAGGTGATGACCCGGCGGTCAATGCCCTTCAGTGCATCCATGGTATTTTTGTCCATGCCGTTGGCAATGACAATGCCGCGATCCGCAGGGGTCAGCTCGGCAAACTGCCGGAAGGAATGCTTGATGTCCTCCAGATCCTTGAAAAAGTCCAGATGATCGGCATCAATGTCCAGAATGACCGCAATGGTGGGGGTGAAGTTCAGGAAGGAGTTGCAGTATTCGCAGGACTCCATAATGATGGTGTCGCCGTGACCCACCCGATGGCCGGCGTCCAGCAGGTTCAGGTAGCCGCCGATCATCACCGTGGGATCAATGCCAGCCTCCATGGCGATGTGGGTCATCATAGAGGTGGTGGTAGTTTTTCCGTGGGTGCCGGAGAAGCAGACGGCGTTTTTGTAAGCAGTCATGATATAGCCCCAGGACTGCGCGCGCTCAAACACGGGGATGTTTTTTGCCATGGCAGCGACAATTTCGGGGTTTTCGTCGTGAACAGCGGCAGTACGGATGATGCAGTCCGCGCCCTCGATATTCTCCGCCTTGTGACCAATGGTAACGGGAATGCCCATTTCCTCCAGATGGTCGGTGGCTTTGCTCTGATGCATATCGGAGCCGGTGACCTGGATGCCCATGCCGTGGAGCACCATGCCCAAAGCGCACATGGATACACCGCCGATGCCGATGAGATGCACATGCTTGCCGGGCTGTAAATAAGAAGCCATTTCCTGAGTGGAATGATGAAGCAAAATCGGTTCCTCCTAAATAAAAGGGCAGAAAAGCCCAGTAAAATCAGTTTATTCAGTAGACATTATAATACATTAGAGTGTATTACACAAGGAAAAATTTCAGGACAAATTGCCATGAAAAAGCCCCCGGAGAACCGGGGGCATGGAAATCGAAATCAGCCGGTATGGGTTTTGTCCACACTGCGGGAGAAGGTGACGCCGTCTTTATGGAGCACGATGTCCAGCGAGGCACGATCACCCCGCATATAGGTCTGGGTGAACTCATAGCATTCGCCGCTTTCGGTGCGGGTCTGGCGCTGAACAAAGAAGCCTGCGCTGCCGGCACGACAATGGAGCAGCTCAGCATCGGACTTGCTGAATTTCACCGCTTCATAGGAATCCACTGCGGTGTAGGGGATGACGCCCACATCATAGAGCAGGGAGTAGAAGGAATGGGTGGTTAGCAGCTCAGGGGTCAGGTTGGGATAGATGTACTGGGGGTAGAAGGAGGTTTCCAGCATCAGCGGTTCGCCGTTGACCTTACGGATACGGGTGAACTTATAGACCTTGGTATCGCTGCTGCGAAGCTCCAGCATTTTCACGATATCGGGGGTGGGCGTGATGACGGTAAACTCGATGAGGTCCGAGGAGGGGGTGAGTCCCATGGCGGTCATTTCCGCGGTAAAGGAGTAGACCCGCTCGGTTTTTCGGTGGACCTTCGGCTCGGCAACAAAGGTTCCCTTGCCCTGGCGGCGAACCACCAGACCCTCAGACTCCAGCGCGCCGATTGCCTGGCGAACGGTGGAGCGGGAGATGGAAAGCGCCTTGCAGAGTTCGGATTCGGAGGGCAGAAGATCTCCGGGAACCAGAATCCCTGCGGAGATGTGGCGCTTGATGATTGCCACAAGCTGGTTATACAGCGGCACGTCGCTGTCCAGAGAGAGTTTTGCGTTTAAAATCAGATTGTTGGAAGAACTCATGTCGTATCACCTAAAATATGGAATACCTGGAGACAGGATTCTCTTTCTTTTCTAACTAGTATACCAAAATATCCGAAAAATTCAAGTCTGGAGCAGGAAAAAGACGAATCATTTTGCGCGGAGCAAAATAATTCGTCGTCCTGAGCCGCCCCCACAACCGACTGTCTGGCTACGACTCAGGGAGGTGACCTGAACAGACAGCCGGATTGGAAGCGAAGTAAAATGGAAGCATCGGGTGACACACCGATGGTACCATTTGTCACAAAACGTATCGTACGTTTTGCTTTCCTATATTTTATTACATCCGACCGGGGATGTCAAGGGGCGGACGCAAATATTTTGCAAGTAATTTGCTGGAGGGTGCAAAATGAGCCGGGGATTCCGCGGAAAACACGAGAAATGGGGCGAAATGACCGGGAGAATCACCAAGCGGTACGCGAAAATGCAGGATTTGTGTACTTTTGTCCATGGATGAAAAAACTCCGGAGAGCATTTGCTCTCCGGAGTGACGGATAAAATTACTGATTTGCCTGACGCTTGGTGAGATCCTGATACTTCTCTGCGGCAAACTCTTCGGCTTCCGCAAACAGCTCTTTTGCACGCTCGGGGAAGCTCTTTGCCAGGGAGCTGTAGCGGCTCTCAGACATGATATAGTCGTTATACTTGTCCGTGGGCTCCTTGGAATCCAGGGTAAAGGGCTTTTCCTTCTCAGGGTTGAACCGGAACAGATGCCAGTAGCCAGCCTTGACTGCGCGCTCCATGGTCTGCATTGCCTTGCCCATACCAGCCTTTGCGTGGTGGTTGATGCAGGGGGCATAGGCGATAATCAGGGAGGGACCGTCGTATGCTTCGGCTTCCATAATGGCGTTCAGGGTCTGCTGATAGTCGGCGCCCATGGCAACCTGAGCCACATAAACATAACCGTAGGTCATGGCAATCTGCGCCAGATCCTTCTTCTTGACCGCCTTGCCGGCTGCTGCGAACTCTGCCACAGCGCCGATGGGGGTCGCCTTGGAGGCCTGTCCACCGGTGTTGGAGTAAACCTCGGTGTCCAGCACAAAGATGTTGACGTTCTGGTTCTGCGCCAACACATGGTCCAGACCGCCGTAGCCGATGTCGTATGCCCAGCCGTCGCCGCCGAAGATCCACTGAGAAGGCTTCACCAGCATGTCGGTCATATCGGCAATCTCGCCCAGTGCGGGAACTGCAGACTGATACTTCTGAATCTCTGCTTCAAATGCAGCGGAGGGCTCACGGGAGCCTTCGCCCTGATTGCTGACAGCCAGCCAGTTCTCAGCGGCGGTTTTCAGCTCAGCGGGAATTTCCTCCTTTGTAAGATCGGAAACCAGACTCTGGAGCTTTGCCCGGCGCTGCTGAGCGCCCAGCATCATGCCGTAGCCAAACTCTGCATTGTCCTCAAACAGGGAGTTTGCCCAGGCGGGACCCTTGCCGCACTTGTTGACGGTGTAGGGGATGGACGGTGCGCTGGCGCCCCAAATGGAGGAGCAGCCGGTGGCGTTGGCAATCATCATGCGGTCACCGAACAGCTGGGTGATGAGCTTGACATAAGGCGTCTCACCGCAGCCTGCGCAGGCGCCGGAGAACTCAAACAGAGGCGCCTTGAACTGAGAGCCCTTGACGGTGCTGGTCTTAAAGGGAACGGGCTTTTCGATGACGGTCTTGGTGGCATATTCAAACACAGGCTCGTCGCCCATGGCATCGGCAAGGGGTTTGGAAGCCAGCGCCTTGTTCTTTGCGGGGCAGACATTGATGCAGGAGCCGCAGCCGGTGCAGTCCATGGGGGAGATGGCGATGGAGAAGTGCATGCCCTCGGTACCCTTGCCCAGCATCTTGACGGACTTGGTGCCCTCGGGGGCGTTTTTCAGCTCCTCATCGTTCATTACGAAGGGACGGATGACTGCATGGGGGCATACATAGGAGCAGCGGTTACACTGGATACAGTTATCCGGATTCCAGATCGGGAACCTCTACCGCAATACCGCGCTTTTCAAAGGCAGCGGTACCGGAGGGCAGGGAGCCGTCGGCCTGAGGCATAAGCTTGGAAACGGGAATCTCGTCGCCGCGCATGGCGTTGGCGGGAATCAGCACGTCCTTTACGAAGGTGTCGAGCACCTGGTTGCCGGATGCGGCAGGCAGTGCTTCTACGCCGCCCTCAGTGGTGGTTGCCCAGTCAGCGGGAATGTCCAGCTTGACGATACCGGTGAGACCGGCGTCAACAGCGTTCTTGTTCTTATTGACCACCTCGTCGCCCAGCTTGCCGTAAGAGGTCTGGCAGGCTTCCTTCATGTAGCGGACGGCGTCATCGATGGGAATGATATTTGCCAGCTTGAAGAAGGCGGACATCAGCACCATGTTGTACTTGGTGCCCAGACCCAGCTCCTTGCCGATCTTCACCGCGTCGATGGTGTAGACATTCACGTGGTTCTTGGCGATATACTGCTTTGCCTCTACGGGAAGTACCTTGCCCAGCTCTTCTACGTCATAGGAGCAGTTGATGAGGAAGGTGCCGCCGGGCTTACAATCCTGCGCCATGGGATACTTCTCCAGATAAGAAGCGTTGTGGCAGGCAACGAAGTCGGATGCGGTGACATAGTAGCTGGAGCGGATGGGCTCAGGACCAAACCGCAGATGGGAAATGGTAACGCCGCCGGACTTCTTGGAGTCGTACTGGAAATATGCCTGGGCGTTGAGGTCGGTGTTATCGCCGATGATCTTGATGGAGTTCTTGTTGGCGCCAACGGTGCCGTCGGAGCCGAGACCCCAGAACTTACATGCGGTGTTGCCCTTTGCCTGGCAGTCGGTGTTGTCGGTGATGGGCAGGCTCAGGTGGGTCACGTCGTCGTTGATGCCCAGGGTGAAGGGAGCCTGAGGCTTGTCTGCCATCAGGTTGAGGTAAGCGGAAATCAGGCAGCCGGTGCCCACGTCCTTGGAGCCCAGACCGTAGCGTCCGCCGATGACTGGTACAGAGCCGAACTTGGTGCCAGCCAGCGCGGTAACCACATCCAGATACAGAGGCTCGCCCAGTGCGCCGGGCTCCTTGCAGCGGTCCAGCACGGCAATGCCCTTTACGGTTTCGGGCAGAACGTTGATGAGATACTCCGGACAGAAGGGACGGTACAGGTGTACGTTGACCATGCCAACCTTCTTGCCGGTGGAATTCAGGTAATCGCAGACCTCCATCAGGGCGTCGCAGGAGGAGCCCATGGAGATGACCACATACTCGGCGTCGGGTGCGCCATAGTAGTTGAAGGGCTGATAGTTGGTGCCCAGCTTCTCGTTGACCTTGTTCATGTACTTGACCACAACGCCGGGAATCTTGTTATAGTGGGTGTTGCATGCCTCACGGGTCTGGAAGAAGATATCGGGGTTCTGGGCGGAGCCCTTGATATGAGGATGGTTGGGATTCAGTGCGCCCTTGCGGAATGCCTGAACCTTTTCCTTGTCCAGCATTTCGTCCAGATCCGCATAATCCCACACGCCGATTTTCTGAATCTCGTGGGAGGTGCGGAAGCCGTCGAAGAAG
>CAJKNS010000054.1 GCA_905201305.1 uncultured Eubacteriales bacterium | reverse complement strand
GGTGGGACTGCTCCACGATCTGGATTTTGAGCAGTATCCGGAACAGCACTGCGTCAAGGAAATGGCGATTATGACGGAGCTGGGGCTGGATCCCAAGCTGATTCATGCGGTGGGCAGCCATGGCTATGGCATCTGCTGCGACATTGCGCCGGAGCATGAGATGGAAAAGGTCCTGTATGCCACCGACGAGCTCACCGGACTCATTGGCGCGGTGATTAAAATGCGTCCCTCCAAGTCCACCAAGGATCTGGAGCTCAAGAGCCTGAAAAAGAAATACAAGGACAAGAAATTTGCCGCAGGCTGCAGCCGTCAGGTCATTGAAGACGGGGCAAAGATGCTGGGCTGGGAGCTGGACGACCTCCTGACCCGGACCATTGAAGCCATGCGCCAGTCTGAGGACTGGGTGATTGCGGAGACTGATCGGCTGACCGCACAGTAAGATAGAAAGATAGAACTAAAGCAGCGCTCGGGAAATGTATCCTGAGCGCTGCTTTTGGATGTTATGATTCGGAATTGCCCTTTTCCAGCTTGCGCTGAGACTTTCGATGCTTAAGCACTACAAACATTCGCCAGAAAATACTGGGATACACCCGGTTAATCACGGCGCCGATGAACACAATGGACATACAGAAGTACAGCCAAAGCATCACCAGAATAATCACGCCCAAAGAGCCGTACAGAGTGGAAAACGTGGAGAAGTTGTTTACATAAATGGAGAATGCCTCGGAAAACAGCAGCCATGCCAGAGACGTAAACAGTGCGCCGGGAATCTGCATGTAAAACCGCATTTTTTTGTTGGGGAAAAACGTGTAGATCAGTACAAACACCAACGCCATAATGAGATACAGGGTCAGTCCGCGGAAATCCATCAGTGCGGAAAAAATCTGAGCAAGCCGGGGCACATTGCGCTGAAGCAGGGAGAGAATATGCTGACCGAAGACCCGAAGACCCAGGTTAAACAGCAGTCCTGCAATGAGGATCAGCATATAGCCGATGCAGATGATCCGCTTAAATACAAAATTTCGGGTATCGTTGACATCGGCAATGGCATTGAGCCCGTCCAGCAGTCCCAGCATGCTCTTGGATGCGGTCCAAAGTGTGACCACCAGGGACACGGACAGCGCGGTGACGGAGGTGGTGAGAATATCCTCAGAAACCGTGTAAAACAGCACTTGAAAGCTCACCGGCAGCAGGGATGCCACCATGTCGAGGAACTCTCTGGTGTCAAAGGAAGTATAGCTGATTACCGAGAGAATCAGCATCAAAAAAGGAAATATGGCGGTGATAATAAAGAAGGACGCGCTGGCGGCATAGGTGGAAATATGGTAGCTGCCGAATTGCTTGGCATAGTATCGAAGGGTCCGGTAGAGCTTCAAGCTGCATCCTCCTTTCGGAACAGAGTGACCGGGTTCATCACCTGGGGCTGCCAAAGAAGTACAGCGCCAGCGTGCCGGGACCGGAATGGGTGCCAATGACGGGACCGATATAGCCAATCATGATATTCTCAATGCCAAAACGGGTGCGAACCATGTCTGCCAGCGTCTGGGCATCCTCTGGGCAGTCACCGTGGGAGATAAAGACCTCAGGGTTGTCGAAGCCCTTCATCTGCTGCTCCATCCGGTCTACCAATGCCTGAATAGAAGCCTTGCGGCCCCGGGCTTTGCCAACGGAGGTCAGATGCCCCAAATCGTCTACATGCAGGATGGGCTTGATTCCCATCAAGGAACCGACCACGGCGGTGGCTTTGCTGACCCGCCCGCCGCGATGCAGATGACCAAGATCGTCCACCGTAAAGTTATGGACAACATTCAGACGCATATCGGTGATCTTTTGGGCGGTATCCTCCAATGTTTCGCCGGCATCCCGGAGCTTCACCGCCTGATGGACCAGAAAGCCCTGACCCATGGATGCGCACAGAGAATCCACCACGATGATCTTCCGCTGAGGAAATTCCTCCATCACCAGCTGAGCGGCAAGCTGTGCGGCGTCGCTGGTGCTGGAAAGACCGGAAGAAAACGCAACGTGCAAGAGATCCTTGCCCTGCTCCATATAGGTCCGGAATAAATCGGCGGTATCCTCGGGATTGGCAGCGGAGGTGGTGGGCAATGCGCCGCTGCGGAGCTTATCATAGAAAGCCTTGGCATCCATGGCTTCGGAGCCATGGTAGGTCTGACCCTCCAGGGTAAAGCCCAGCGGGAGAACGGTTATGTCATGGGTTTGGCAATAGACCAGGGGCAGGTCAGCGCCGCTGTCGGTGGTGATGCAGAAACTCATTGGTGCAACTCTCCTTTTCTCTCTCTTGTGTGGTGATGGGCGGGTCAAAGAAGCGCGAATTCCTTCCGTCCCTCGGCAAAAATGCTGGTGCCATGGCAGTCAATGGCAGTGAAAACAGGCAGATTCTCGATGGTAAACTGCTTGACGGATTCGCAGCCCAGGTCATGGAATGCAATCTCCTTTGCCTCCTTGATGCAGCAGGCAATCAGCGCGCCTGCTCCGCCGACGGCGCAGAAATAAGCACTTTGATTCCGGACGATGGCGTCAATGACTGCCTGACTCCGTTCCCCCTTGCCGATCATGGCAGTGAGCCCCAAGTCCAGAAGCCGGGGGGCATAGGGGTCCATCCGGGAGGAGGTGGTGGGACCGCAGGAGCCAACTGCCATGCCCTTTTGCGCAGGGGTAGGACCGGCATAATAGATCACCGAGCCCTCCAGAGGATAGGGCAGAGGCTTTCCTTCGTCCAGCAGGGAGAAAATCCGCTTGTGTGCGGCGTCGCGAGAGGTGTAGACGGTGCCGGAAAGCATCAGACGATCCCCAGCCTTCAGCTGTGAAATGGCTGCCTTCAGCTCTGAG
This sequence comes from uncultured Eubacteriales bacterium, assembly GCA_905201305.1. Lineage (GTDB taxonomy): Bacteria > Bacillota > Clostridia > Oscillospirales > Oscillospiraceae > HGM13006. The sequence continues at coordinate 9,309 of CAJKNS010000054.1, read as the reverse complement.
GTGTGGATATGCAGCTGACTCATTTACGCTTCCTCCAATCCTTCTGCGGGGTCCGGAATCATGGCACCCATATCAAGAAGATGCTGCCGGGCACTGGTGAGTGCGGCGGTCAGTGCATCACAGCTGTCCTCCAGGGTTTGCAGCTGCAATTCCATGGCGGTGATGGAGTTCCGGGCGGCAGAATCGGCATTTTCCAGTTGGGCGCGGGCGTCGGCACAGATATCCCCCAGTGCTTCATAGAGCTTTTTTGCACGCTGAGATGCAATTCGCTCGGCTGCCTCAGCCCGCCGATAGGCTTCCAGCTCCATACGATCCAGAGAATCCTCCGATGATACTTCCTGCGGTTCCGGTGCGGTAGGCTCCGATGCAGCTTCCGCTGCCGCAGTATGCAGCTGCTCCAGCGCATGGTCCAGCTGCTGCTGAAGCTGCTGAATCTCCTTGTCCTTTTCCTGAAGCTGTGATTGATGCTCCTTGGCGATGGCTGCGATGTATGCCGCAACGTCGGATTTATGAAATCCTCCCACGGCGGTTCTGAAATGGGGTAGTTCTCCCATAATGCTCCCTCCAGCGACCGGATGAAACCGGCAATGTGTATATCTATTGGATTATACCATACAACGTCAACGGTTGCAAGACAGTGGAACGGTCGAAACCGGGACTTCCTTTGCCTTAAAGAAAATTGACTTTTGAGGAAGAAGCGGCTATACTGACTCTAAATTCAACCGGCGGAGGAATCAGCTATGTCGCATACAGAAGAGAAGCTAGAGAGTCAGACCATTTATCAGGGACGGATTATCGCTGTCACCCAGGACACGGTGCGGCTGGAAAACGGGAAGAATGCCAAGCGCGAGGTGGTGCATCATCATGGCGGCGCTGCCATTGTACCGGTGGGGGAAAACGGCGAGGTATATCTGGTGCGGCAGTACCGGTATCCCATGGGTCGGGAGCTGCTGGAAATCCCGGCAGGAAAGCTGGAGCCGGGAGAGGATCCGCGGGCGACTGCGATTCGGGAGCTGGAGGAGGAATGCGGCTTGACGGCGGACGAGATTGTGGACCTGCATCCGGTGTATCCCTCTGTGGGCTATGATACGGAAGTAATTCACATGTATCTGGCAACGGGACTTCACGAGACGAAATGTCACCCGGATGAGGACGAGTTCTTAGACCGGCTGTCCTATCCGCTGGATACCCTGGTGGAGATGGTGATGCAGGGGGAAATCTGCGACGCCAAAACCGTTGCGGGCATCCTGAAGGCAAAGATACGATTGGGCAAATAACAAAACTGCGGCGCACCGAATGGTCGGTGCGCCGCGATTTTTATGCTTTCTTTGACCGATAATCCAAAGCGGAGAGCCAGGTGAATCGGAATCGCCGCCAGGGCGTCAGGGTCAGACGGGTGAGCTCTGCCATCTGGAGAATGGAATTTCGATAGGGCTCCAATTCCTCTTGGGAGATGGTATGCTGGCTGAACTTTGCTTTCAGCGCCAGAGCTTCCTCCTCCTCTGTGGGCTCTGCACCCCAGGGCGTTAGCCGCTGGGCATACTGCCACAGATTCAGCACAGCCTGGTTGGTGTTTTCCACATAGAATGCCTTTTTCCGCATCCGGCGCAGGATCAGCCGGCGAACCAGCAGCACCAGGAATGTAAGGAGAAGCAGTGCGGGAAGCGCCAAAAGGATCCACAGCAGATGTCGGGTGCCAATTCCTTGAGACGAAGCGGCAGGCGCATTTGAGGTCTGCGTGCCAAGCTCCGGTGTGGAGCCGGCGGCGTCAGAAGCGGCACTGGGGGTGGGCGTTGCAGCGGGCGTGGGCGTACTGCCGGACTCGCTGGAATCTGCCGGTGCAGCGGAGGGCGAAGGACTGGGGGAGGCAGAGGGCGGCATTTCCACATCGGTTTCCGCTTCCGGCAGCATAGAGGTTTCGCCAAAGCCGGGCGTGGTTTCCACAGGAATCCAGCCCAGACCGCTGAGATAAACCTCAGCCCAGGCGTGGGTATCCTGATCGGTAACGTCGGTAATCATGCTGTTCTCCGTGACCGTCACCCGATATCCGGAGGCATAGCGGGCGGGAATTCCCAACGCACGGTACATCACCGCTGCCGCTGTGGCAAAGTGGACGCAATAGCCTTCCTGACTCTGCTCCAGAAAGTACAGGGCAAAGTCAAAGTTGGTGGGCTGTCGGGAAACATCCAGCTTGTAGGTGCCGATACTCCGAATAAATTCTGCCACCCATGCAATGGTTTGAGCTGTGGACATATCCGGATCATAGCCATAGCTCAGCGCCAGACTGTAGAGCTCCTGCTGGACTCCGGCGGGCAGCTGAAGGCAATGATTCTTCACATATTGGTCGTAATCGGCGTTGACGTGCCCGGTTTCCTGGGTGATATCCAAGGTTCGGACGCCGGGCCAGTAGTAGATAATATAGTCGTTTTCACCGATTTCGATTCGAAGATCGCTTAGAATATCGTTGGCGCTGGTGCAGCTGATGTAGCCATAGGGGGCAAACAGCACAGTGGCATTGTCCCGATAGTTTTTGATCTGTATGGCAGCTTGATTATCGGAACCAAAGGCGGTGCCCAAGGAGGTCTGGGCATAGACGCTCTCTGCCTGGGTTGCCTCGTCGCTGGATTCCCAGCTGCTGCCGGTGTAGATGTCCTTGGCAGCGCCGCGGAGGTAGAGAGGACCGGACTGGGTGGTGCTCAGCTGCATCATCACCGTGTCCTTCCGTTCCCGGGTACCCTGTTGGGTTAAATCCAGTACCTTGCCGGTATCGGCGCCCAGCTCCTCGGAAATGGTGCCCTTGCTGTTGGGGGAAAGGGCATTCTGCATGGGACCCGGCAGATGGTCCAGAATGGTCTGGAGGGTTTCGGGCAGCTTTTCGTTGGTGGTATCGTCCTTGGGATAGACGAAACCAATCATGCCCAGCAGCACCACAACGGAAAACAGAATCAGCGCCGTGCGCAGGGCGTCCATATGGGCTGGCTCTCCCGGACGTTCTTTGGAAAGCAGCACCGTCACCCAGACGGACAGCAGTATCACCAGCGGGAACGCATTGGGTGGGGTGTCATTGATAATGACACAGAGCAGCAGAAAGGGCAGCGTGCCGGCAACTGCAATCAGGCAGGACCGATAGCCTACACCCCATGCCAGCCAGAGAGTCAGCAGCACAACCACCACGGAGAAGAACTGCGTGGTATTCTGGGGCAGATCCGGGTCGGGGGCTGCGGGAATGGCAAAGGAAAAATTGGGATAGGCGGAGGAAAAACGGCTCAGCACGTTGTGCACCAGCTGAATAAACGTGGGACTCATGGGCGCAAACAGCTCGGTGAGCACCAGCGCGGCAAGGAAGATGACCAGCGCCGGAATCAGAACCCAAAGAGCCTTTTTGTGCATAAAGCAGAACGTAAACAGCAGTGCGGAACCGAGACTCAGAAGCGTAATCACGGGAACGCTGACGGAGACGAAAAAGGCAGAGGTAAAGCACAAAACCGTGCCCAATGCGCCCATGGCAGCCAGCAGCGATTGAATCAGCCATTTTGCAGTGCTTTTCATGAGCTGACCGCCTCCCCTCCAACACCGGCGGAAAGAAGAATCTCACCGGGACGAAGCTGTGCGGCAGAAACCCGCTGTCCAGCAGGCTGAGAGAGCATGCGGGACATCACCTGGTTCAACTCTCCGGGCTGGGCGGAAAGCACCTGCTGCTTTCCCTGAAGGTCCAGCCATTGCAGCGTCAGTCCTGCGTGGTTCTGGTTCAGATAGATAATACACCATGCCAGCTGATCCAGCACCAGATCTCGTCCGTCGGCATCCTCACACCAGTCCAGCCAAATGGGCGCAATGCGCTCCACCGGCTCCAGGGTATCCCGCACCACGGTTTTGTCCAGTGCGGCACTCTTTTTCCAGTGGATGGAGCGGAGCGTATCGCCGGTACGGTATTCCCGCAGGTCATAGGGATTGCCGCCGCCGGAAAACGGACGGGCAATGAGCTGAGAGCCAACGGACCAATCGGGATGCTCCGGGGGCTCAGAGGGAAACGGCACCACGGTAACCGTAACCGGTGCAACTTTTTTCACCGGCATGGGAAACAGTCCCATCAGGTCCAGAATCCGCAGCCCCTTGAGAGAGCATTCATATTGGCAGCAGTGGGAGGTATCCAGCGGAAATCCGTCATATACGCTTTTGAGCCGGATTTTGGTAACCTCGCCGGTAAGCGCGCTGGTGGTGCGGAGCTTTCCGCGGACAGCGCCTGTGGCAAACAATCGACTCTGACGCAGGGTCAGGGTCAGCGTTGCTTCGCCGCCGCGCACCACCTGATCCGGTACGGTCAGAAGTACCTGGGTGTATATCGCGCCCGGCAGACTGATGAGCCAGGAGAACACCGGCAGTATCAGCGCCATAATCAGCAGCATACCCGCCACATACCCCGTATAGGCAATGCGGAACAGACATAAAATCAGCAGCACTGCCACATAGATGATACGGTTTTTCAGCATAGGAGCCTCACTTGACCTTAGGCGCAGGAATCTTGTGGAGAATCGCGTTGCAGATATCCCGGGCATTTTTCTGGTCCTGCTCTGCCTGACGGGTCAGCAGCAGACGGTGCGCCACGGTGTCGGTGAAGATAAACTGCACGTCGGATGGAATGACATAATCCCGTCCCTGAACCCAAGCCACGGCGCGGCTCATGGATGCCAGTGCCACAGAGGCACGGGGAGAAGCACCCTGGCGGAGATCGGGATGGCTCCGGGTGGCGGTGACCAGACGAACGATGTATTTAAAGATATCGTCAGAGGCAAAGGTATTTGCTACTTTATCCTGAATGGCGACAAGGACGCCTTGATCCGCTACGGCGGTGATATTGTCCAGAGGATTGCACGCCTGCTTCCGGCGGAGCAGCTCCAGCTCGTTTTCGGGAGCGGGATAGCCCATGGAAAGACGCATCATAAACCGGTCCATCTGAGAATCCGGCAGCAGCTGGGTGCCGGAGGAGCCGTAGGGGTTCTGGGCGGCAATGACCATGAAGGGACGGGGCAGGGGATGGGTGACGCCGTCGACGGTGACCTGACCCTCTTCCATCGCCTCCAGCAGTGCAGCCTGGGTCCGGGAGGATGCACGGTTTAATTCATCTGCCAGAAACAGATTGCAGAGAATTGCGCCCTCCTGGTATTCGGTGGTGCCACGCTCCTTATTGTAAACGGTGAAGCCGGTGACGTCGGTGGGCATGACGTCGGGGGTGAACTGCATCCGGCGATAGTCCAGCTGCAGCGCCTTGGAAAAGGCAACCGCCAGGGTGGTTTTTCCCACGCCGGGCTTGTCCTCCAGCAGCAGATGACCGCCGGCAAGCATGGTGAGGAAGGTTTTCAAAATCATATCGTCCTTACCGACAATGGCACGGCGTACCTCGGTAAGCACCTGTTCTGCATAATTCAAAATAAGATACCTCTTTTCGGTCATAGGTATGCTTATCATACCATAGGAGCACTTTCCATGCAAGAGCGGGAACCAAAAACGTATCAAAATGTAACAGAACGCATGCAGAGACGGAAAAATGATCGGAAGGCATTGGCATATCGCCTGAATGATGTGGCTAATTTTGTGAAAACAACACAAGGTAAACAAAATGCCAATTTGCTATAATAGCATATAAGAATACCTTGCAGCGGGTAAAATTCCGCAGAGCAAGGCAGCAAAATGAAACCGTATTTTATGCCCCTTACAGCGGCGAAAGTGAGGTACATATGAGCAGACTTACCATCAAGTCGGCGTCCCGGGTGCAGACCACCATGGAGGGGATCTACACCGATATGGAGCGCCGCATCATTGCCAGTCCTCCGGGCATCTGTCCCGTGGATCTGACCGCGGCATTTTTGAAGCTATGTCGGGCGCAGACCTGCGGCAAATGCGTCCCCTGCCGGATTGGTCTGACCCAGATTGCCAATATGATTTATGAGGTGCAGTCCAACACGGCTACCATGGAAACCCTGGAGCAGATTCGGAATACCGCACGGATCATTGAGGATTCCGCAGACTGCGCCCTGGGCGTGGAGGCAGCACGGATGATTCTCCGGAGCCTCGACGGCTGCTGGGAGGATTATGTGGAGCATGTGCAGCATCACCATTGCTCCAGTGTGGTCACCCAGTCCATTCCCTGTGTTGCCAGCTGTCCTGCAGGCGTGGATATTCCCGGCTATGTGGCGCTGGTGGAGCAGGAGCGGTATGCCGACGCCGTGCGGCTGATTCGAAAGGACAATCCGCTGCCGGTGGCTTGCGCCATGATCTGCGAGCATCCCTGCGAAAGCCGGTGCCGCAGAACCCTGTTGGATGCACCCATCAATATCCGCGGGCTGAAGCTGGCTGCGGTGAACTTTGCCGGAACGGTGCCTGCGCCTAAGTGCGCGGAGCCCACGGGCAAGCGGGTTGCAATTATTGGCGGCGGACCCTCCGGACTGTCGGCAGCCTATTATCTCCAGCTCATGGGACATCAATGTACGATTTTTGAGAAGAGAAAGCACCTGGGCGGCATGCTGCGGTATGGCATTCCCGGCTATCGTCTGCCCCGGGAGCGGCTCCAGGCGGACATTGACTGCATTCTTTCCACCGGCGTTGAGGTTCGGAGAGAAACCGGCGTGGGCAAGGGCGAGGGCATGATCTCCATGGAGAAGCTCCGGGAGGATTACGATGCAGTGTTTATCTCCATCGGCGCCCACGACGATAAAAAGCTGGGCATTCCCAACGAAGATGCCGAGGGGGTCCTGTCTGCCGTGGATATGATGGGCGCCATTGGAGACGGAATTATGCCGGATTTCAAGGGCAAGCGGGTCTGCGTGGTTGGCGGCGGCAACGTTGCCATGGACTGCACCCGAAGCGCCATTCGCTGCGGCGCAGAAAAGGTGTCCATTGTCTATCGCCGGAGAGTGGTGGACATGACTGCCCAGACCGAAGAGGTGCAGGGCGCACTGGAGGAGGGCGCAGAGATGCTGGATCTCCATGCGCCGGTGAGCATTGAGGTCAACTGCAACGGTCACGTGACCGGACTCTGGACCGAACCCAAGCAGGTGGGCTTGATTCATAATCGCCGCGCGGATGTGATCGGCAGCGGTCGTGCGCCGGAGCTGATCCCCTGCGATGTCGTTGTGGTGGCAGTGGGACAGTCCATTGATGCCCAGTATTTTGCCGAGGAGGGCATTCCCATTAAGCGCGGCGTGATCGACGCCCAGGAGTGGACGGCAGTGGACAACGCCGAGGGTGTATTTGCCGGCGGCGACTGTGTCACCGGACCAAAAACCGCCATCCGTGCCATTGCAGCCGGTAAGGTGGCAGCGGCAAATATCGACAACTATCTGGGCTATTATCACCAGATTACCGTGGATGTGGAAATCCCCGAGGTAAGCCTGCGGGATCATAAGTATTGCGGCAGAATCAATCTCTCCGAGCGCTCTCCGGCGGAGCGGAAGGACGATTTTGACCTGATGGAAAAGCCCATGACCGCCAAGGATGCCAGCCAGGAGGCAAGCCGCTGCCTGCGCTGCGACCACTTTGGCTGCGGAATCTTTAAGGGAGGCAGAAGAAACGAATGGTAAATGTAACGGTTAACGGAATTCCCGTATCAGTTCCTGACGGAAGCACCATTCTGGAGGCAACAAAGGTTGCCGGCTTCCCGGTTCCCACCCTCTGCTTTCTGAAAGGAATCAACGAAATCGGCGCATGCCGTGTGTGTGTGGTGGAGCTGGAGGGCGCGGATCATCTGATTACCGCCTGCAATAACCAGTGCACCGAGGGCATGGTGATTTGCACCAATTCCCAAAAGGTCCGCGAGGCGCGGCGTACCAACATTGAGCTGCTGCTGAGCCAGCACCGCATCAACTGTCCCGCCTGCAACCGGGATAAGACCTGCCAGCTGAAAAAAGTGGCAAACTCCATCAACATGGACGACACCATGAACTTCCGCCATGTCTATCCCGCCGACAATTGGGACAACAGCTTTCCGCTGATTCGCAATGAGTCGAAGTGCATCAAGTGTATGCGCTGTGTATCGGTCTGTGAAAAGGTACAGACCTTGAATATTTGGGACATGGTTGGAACCGGCGCCTATACCACCGTCGGTGTTTCCGGCGGACGGACGATCCAGCAGGCAGACTGCGCCCTGTGCGGACAGTGCATTACCCACTGTCCGGTCAATGCCCTCCGGTCCCGGGACGATACCAAGGCGATTTTCGGACTGGGCGGCGCATTGAACGACCCCAGCAAAATTGTGGTGTTCCAGGTGGCTCCCGCGGTTCGGGCAGCCTGGGGTGAGGTGTTTGATCTTCCCCCGGAGGTTGCCACGGAAAAGCGGCTGGTAACGGCGCTGAAGCGCATTGGCGCGGATTATGTGTTTGACACCAATTTCTCTGCGGACCTGACCATTATGGAGGAGGGTACCGAGTTCCTCCAGCGGATGCAGGACGGCAAGCGCCATAGGATGCCCATGTTTACCTCCTGCTGCCCCGGCTGGGTTCGGTTCCTCAAGTCCCAGTATCCGGACATGGTGGGTGAGCTGTCTACCGCAAAGTCTCCTCAGCAGATGTTTGGCGCGGTGACGAAGACCTATTTTGCAAAGAAAATCGGCGTGGACCCAAAGAACATCGTCTGCGTGTCGGTGATGCCCTGCGTTGCAAAAAAGGCAGAGGTGGACATTCCCAATATCAACGATGCGGATGCCGGGAAGGATGTGGATTATTCCATCACCACCCGGGAAATCTGCCGGATGATCTCTGCCGATCAGGTGGATGTGGCAGCGCTTCCTGAGACGGACTTTGATTCTCCTCTGGGCACCGGCACCGGTGCTGCGGTGATCTTTGGCGTCACCGGCGGCGTGATGGAGGCGGCACTGCGGACCTGCGCCTATGTGCTCACAGGCGCCAATCCTGACCCGGATCAGACGTTCCTGGGTGCAAGAGGAATGGACGGCTGGAAGGAAGCGGAGTATGATGTTGCCGGGGTAAGAGTCCGCACCGCAGTGGTCAGCGGACTGGGCAACACCCGTAAGCTGATGCACGCCATCGACGAGGGCGATGTGGATTACGACTTCGTTGAGGTGATGGCCTGTCCCGGCGGGTGCGCCGGCGGCGGCGGGCAGCCCATCCACGACGGCACGGAGATGGCCGAGGCCCGTGGAAACGTTCTGTGGAGCATCGACAAGAAGTCCCCGGTGCGGTTCTCCCATGAGAATCCGGAGATCCAGACCCTGTACCGGGAGTACCTGCGTGCGCCTCTCAGTGGCCGTTCGCACCACCTGCTCCATACGGATCACGAGGGCTGGAAAATGCCCAA